>JBOFFB010000562.1:0-3667 GCA_051648385.1 Allobosea sp. | reverse complement strand
CTCCACCATGAAGCCGCCAGCCTCGATGGCATCACCGAGCACGCCATGATCATAGCGTTCAGTCGGGTCGATCAGCCGGGCACTG
Organism: Allobosea sp.; assembly: GCA_051648385.1. Classification (GTDB taxonomy): domain Bacteria; phylum Pseudomonadota; class Alphaproteobacteria; order Rhizobiales; family Beijerinckiaceae; genus Allobosea. The sequence goes on along the minus strand of JBOFFB010000562.1, from coordinate 3,582 downwards.
AAGGAACCATGCCGACTGACCTCGCCATCAGGCAGCACGTCGTAACGTTCGGGGACACTCACCTGGGCCGACACTTGCCTGGTCGACCAAAAACCGAGGCCGTGCAGGAGCGCAACGCCGACAACAGGCAGCGCGAACAGGCGACGTGTGATCATGCTGATGGCCCCAATTTCGACGATCAGCCAATGGCTTCGATCTCGCCGCGTGCGGGGTAGGACTTTGCCACCACAAAATCAATCGCGCTCAGAATGTCCGCAAAGTGCGGACGGGAAAATGGCATCGACTGGACTGACACGAAGTAGATTGTCTGATCAGGGCGGATCAGAAAGAGTCCCGGTTCCGAGAACAGAGCCGGTTCTTCGACGCCGATAGATGTCACGCCGCGCCCTGCCGAGACATACAGGCCCCAGCTGCGCGCTACCTTGAGATCAAGGCTGTGCCCAAGGCGAAGTCCGGGTAGCTGCCACTCGTCTTTTGTTTTCTGCGCCCGGTCCTGATTGTCCGAAGATATGGCGACCACCGAAACACCCCGCTTCTCAAAATCTGGAAGCCTGGCTTCTAGATCTTTCAACTGTGTTCGGCAGATCGGGCAATGATAGCCCCGGTAGAAAAGCACCAGAGTGAAATTCTCGGGCTTTTCCGAAGTGAGCATGAACGGGTCGGCCGACCCGGCTAGCGGAACTTCAAGGGTTGGAGCGGCATGTCGCGGAATCGTCGGAACAATATCAATCACGATGCAAGCCTCACGTTGGGGTCAGGTCTTCCAAAGGCCGAACTGCATGCGGCAAGTCGAATCACGATCACGCAACCGCACCATTCTGCGAAGGTCACTGTGTGTGAACCGGCATGCATGATTGACTTCGCTGTCACTGGATTCCCGGTTCAACGCCCGCCGTCCTCATAGTTGACCACTCCCTACCGCTTGCCGGTCCACATTCCGGCAGAGATTAGGGTCAAGGCTCGGGCAAAGGGTCGGAAGCGCGTGTTCCTCATGTCCAAGCATGTGGCTGTCTTGATGGGCGGCTGGAATTACGGTGCTGGTGTTTGACGATAACCAACCTGGCACAATCCACGCGTGGATCAGATGCCGCTCAGGGCACCGTCCACACCATCACCGTAAGTTTCGTAGCTTGCACTGTAATTTTGCGTCAACGCAAGGGGTTCGGGGGCAGCGGCGGTGCCTCATTGAGCAACGTGATCGTCACCCGTCGGTTCGGCGGGATATAGGGGTTGTCGGGGAACATCGGCTCGGTATCGGCGCGTCCCACCACGGAGGCGAAGTGATCGTTGGGGAGCCCGGCACCCGACAGGATCTCGTGCACGGCGAGAGCGCGCCCGGCAGTGAGGCTCCAGGAATCGATGGCCTGCACCGACCCCGGGCGTGTGGTGGCCGTGTGGCCGCTGAGAGACAGGCGGTTGGGCAGCCGGCGCAGGGTGGGCGCGAGCGCCACCAGCGCAAGACGGGTGCGCTCGTAGGGTTGGACCGAACCTTCGCGGAACATGGAGCGACCGTCCTGGTCGACGAGGGAAACGTTCACCCCCTCGTTGGTTAGCTCGATCACGATGTTTCGCGACAGCTCGGCAATTTCGGGCATGTTCTGCAGCGCCTGCCGGAGGCTGGCCATGGCGCTGTGCTGAGCCTGCACGCTGGTAGCCGAGTGGCTGACCTTTCGGTCGCTGGCGCGGCCCGAGTCGGTCCGCCGCGCTCCGTCCTCCTGCGTCGGGGTGCCCATTGCCGTGTCGCGGGGTGCCGACGCCCTGTTGCCTGACTTGTCCATTGCAGTGCCCATCAGCATGCCGCCAGCGCCACTGTTGCTCAGGCTCAAGGCCGCCGGCGCGAAGTATTCTGCCAAGCCTGTCTTCTGCTCCTGTGTCGTCATGCTGATCAGCCACATCAGCAGAAAGAACGCCATCATGGCGGTCACGAAGTCCGCATAGGCGATCTTCCAGGCCCCGCCATGGTGCGCGTGAGCGGCTTTCTTGACCTTCTTGATGATTATCGGCTGGTTGGGGTTGGCCATCGGATACCTACTGGAGGTTGGGTCAGATTGTGGCGGGCAGAGCGGCGGTTGCCGTTTCCACTTCGTTGAAGGTCGGGCGGACGTCGCTCATCAGTGCCTTGCGGGCAAATTCCACCGCCAGTACCGGCGGCTGGCCGCAGATATGCGCGAGGAGGCCCGCCTTGAGTGACAGGAAGTACTTGGATTCCGCCTCGAAGGTGCCCTTGAGCGACTGCGCCATGGGCCCAAAGAAGCCGTAGGCGACGAAGACGCCGAAGAAGGTGCCGACGAGCGCGCCGGCGATCAACTGCCCAAGCACCTCCGGCGGCTCGGAGATCGACCCCATCGTCTTGATCACGCCAAGCACGGCGGCGACGATGCCGAGTGCCGGCGTTCCGTCGGCGATCGATTGCATGGCCGCAACGATACGCTCCTGCTCCTGGTGGTGCGTCTCCAGTTCTTCGTCCATGAGAGCGTCTATTTCGTGAGCGTTGGCAGCGCCAATCGTCAACATACGCATGTAATCGCAGACGAATTCAACCGCGTGATGGTTTGCTGCGAACGTCGGGAAGGCGTTGAACAGCGCCGATTCGCCCGGATTTTCAATGTGCTGCTCGACCGCGAGCATGCCCTTCTGCTGCACAAGCTTGTACATGGAATACTGCATCGCCAGCAGTTCGACATAAGCTGCCTGCTTGTACTTAGGACCCTTCAGAAGCGTGCCGAACATGCCGGGCACGGCCTTGAGCACCGGCCCAGGATTGCCGATGATGAACGCACCGACAGCTGCGCCAAGGATGATGACATACTCCCACGGCTGCCACAGGACGTAGAGTTTGCCACCCATCGCCGCATAACCGCCGAAGACGCAGACGAAAACGATGATTGTGCCGACGATCAGCCGCATGGTTCTGCCACCCTTGAGTCGCAGCAGGGTCAACCCCGCGATGCAACTTAAGGTTGAACGAATTGATCGATACTAGTTAAAGGAGAGTTACGAGATTGCGGCGATTGCAGTGACAGCAATTGCGGACTGCAGTTGCGGATCTAGGGTGATGGTGCACTCAAACCGAAACTACCTTGCTGAAATAAATGCACTGTCACCGCAATTTGTGCACGCACGGCAATTTGTGTCACCGCAATTTTGAGTTTGATGCGAGGCCGATCAATCCCGGCATCGGGAGGGCTGACGAGTGCCGTCGAAATTGCAGACCCCGCTCCGTCAACCTCGCCCTGTCAGCGCGACAAAGGCCTGATAGAGACTGGCCATCTCAGCCGGCCCCGCATCGGGGCTGGTGATCTGGAAGCCGACAAAGGCGGCGTATTCAACGCGGGCCAGAACATGGGCCTGTTCGGGCGAAAAACGGCCGCTCGCCACATAAAGACCTTCGAGATGGGCGGCCCTGCGCGCGTCGACAGCCTGACAGATGATTGCAACCTCAGGCGCGACGGCAGCAAGACGGCGCATACCCTGCTCGACGCGCGGGTCCAGCGCCATGGCCAGTTTATTGAGATGATCGAGCCTGTCAGGAAGTGCACCCCGCGTCTCATTGCGCTCGATCACCGTCTCGGTGAATTCAAT
>JBOFFB010000561.1:0-6143 GCA_051648385.1 Allobosea sp. | reverse complement strand
ATCGAGCAATGGGCGTCCGCTTCTTCCTCCCGGTGTTGATGCCCGCTCGGTCCGCCCCTCTGAAGTGTCCAGCATGCTGGACATGACTTCAAAGCCCGGTCCCGCAAGGACCCGGGCTTATTTTTTAAGGTGTCAGATGCGGTGGCCTAACCTACCAATCGTCGGCATGCGCGACGGTGCGGCTAGAGCATTGCGCACAAAAGCATGCCCTCGCGAAGGCGAGGGTGGGTACCGGTTTTGTGAGTACGCAATGCTCTATCTTATTATAAACGATCATCTTTCCGCATTGAGATGGATTCCATCTCAGTGCGGGATGATCTAGAGCCTATGCAATTCTTCGGCTCACAGATACAGCCGCTCTTTTTCCAGTCCCTTGTAGAGATGCGCCACCTGTTCGGCGTAGCCGTTGTGCAGCAATGTCGGCACGCGCTCCTGGGTGCCAATGACCTGTTCGGTGGCCTGGCTCCAGCGCGGATGGGGCACTGCGGGGTTCACATTGGCCCAGAAGCCGTATTCGGCGGGCTGGAGTTGTTCCCAGAAGCTCTTGGGCCGCTCGGCCACAAAGCTGATGCGAGCGATCGCCTTTGCTGACTTGAAACCGTATTTCCACGGCAGGATCAGGCGGATCGGCGCGCCGAACTGGTTGCGCAGCGGCTTGCCGTAGACGCCGGTCACCATCAGCGGCATGTCATTGGCCGCCTCCTCGATGGTGCAGCACTCCATATAAGGCCAAGGATACCAGGTCTGGCGCTGGCCTGGCGCGATCTGAGGGTTCTGGAAGGTCTCGAAGCGCACGAATTTTGCCGCCGATGTCGGCTTGGCAATGTCGAGCAAAGAGCGCAGCGTGAAGCCCGTCCACGGAACTGCCATCGACCAGCCTTCGACGCAGCGGAAGCGGTAAAGCCGTTCTTCAAGCTGCGTGCGACGGATCAAGCCATCGATATCGAGTTCGAGTGATTTTTCGACAAGGCCGTCGATTTTCACGGTCCAGGGCCGGGTCTTCTTGACCTCTGCCTGCTTCCAGATGTTCTTGGAGGTGCCGAACTCGTAATAGTTGTTGTATCCGGCGGCTACAGCCTCGGGTGTCAAGGCCCGGTCAAGCCTGAAAGCCTCGTTGCGCTTGGCGGGATAGAGATCGTCAGTCGGATCAGGAATACGGGCAAGGTTTGGTGCGCTGGCACCAAGCCACTGCGCTTCCGCGGGCTCGACACCCGCAGCCAGCGCGCTTGCGCCCACGCCCGCCATCAACCCCGCAGCCATGAAGCTGCGCCGGTTGAAGAAGACATCTTCGGCCGTGGCTCGTGACTCCGGGATTTCCCAGCCGTGAATGCGCTTGATCAGCATGTTCGCTCCTCGCAAATCGTTCATGGAGGATACGACGAGCGCGCGCCTTTCGTTACGCAGCGCACGCAAAATGCCTATCACGAAACGGCGAGCGGGCTCAAAGAGCGACAGTCAACCGTGCCTGATGCGCACATGCTCGCCCAAACTACGCTCGATACCCTCCCACGCCGCATTGGAGCGCGGTTCGTAAGTATCAGCGGCACCCAGCGCAATGCGGGTCGCATCGGCGGATTTCTTGTATGTCTTCTGTGCGGCAAGCCCCGTCACGGCACAGCGGGCGGTGAGCTTCTCGACATGGTCGGCCATGGCCAGAAGCCGGGCGGAAACATCAAACGGCATGCCGCGCCAGTCACAATCAAGGCCGCCGCAGGTCACATTGTGCCCTGCCACGAGCAGTACGTGCACCGCCTCGTGAAACGAGCCGTGGAAATGCGGCGCTTCGAGGAACTGCATCTCGTCGACGAAGACATGCACAGGCCCCTGCACGCGCGCCGAAGCCTCGGCAACGGCAGCGAACAGATCATGCTCGCACGAGATGGGCAGCGCCGGATGCGCGACACCATCATGGGTAACGATGGCAGCTTCGCCAAAGCGCGTGTCCATCGTCGGCTTGACGATCACGACAGGCATTTGATGATCATCGAGCGCGGCCAGAATGCGGTTGATCAGGGCAGACGTCTTGCCCGCGAACATCGGGCCGGCAACAACTGTAAGGGTGGCGATCATCAGTTCGTTCCGGGAAGGCGTTCAAGGTTGCCGGGAAGGCGTTCAAGTTTGATTGCCAGCAAACAACCAGATTCGGAGCAAGGATGCGCGTTGAAAATCATGCCGTTCACATGAAATGCAGGTCTTGGTAGGTGGGCCACTCCGCGCTATGTCCGTTTCACACAGGCGACATAAGCGCCGGACAACAGGGAACTTGAGGAAGCACCATGATCAACATCACACGCCGCCAGTCGCTTGGCCTCATCGGCGCTGCCATCACAGCCCCCGCCATCGCACGAGCCCAAGGTGCATGGGCACCGAACAAGACCATCACCATGGTCGTGCCCTACCCTGCAGGCGGGCCAACCGACGCGATTGGTCGCATCGTCGCCAAAGAGTTGGAGACCGCGCTGAAGGTTGCGGTGGTGGTCGACAACCGCGCCGGTGCATCTGGCGCGATTGGCTCGCGCTCCGTGGCGCGCGGCGAGGCGGATGGCCACCTCATCATCTTCGGCAACAACCAGACCCATGGCTCCAACAGCTTCCTGCTGCGCGAACCTGGCTATGACCCGCAGAAAGATTTCGCGCCGCTGGCCGGTGTCGGCTCGTTCGAGCATGTCTTCGTGGTGCGCAAGGATCTGCCTGCCCAGAACATCCAGGAGCTGATTGCACTGGCCAAGAAGGACCCCGGCAAGCTCAACTATGGCTCGACCGGCATCGGTTCAGGATCTCATCTGTTCACCGAACTGTTCATGACTCGCACCGGCACGCAGATGACGCATGTGCCGTTCCGCGGTGCGGCTCCGCTGGTGCAGGAACTGCTGGGAGGGCGCATCGACATTGCCAATTCGACGCTGCCCTCGGTGCTCGGGCAGGTGCAGAGCGGCGACCTGCGCGCCATCGCCATCGCCAGCCCGGCCCGCAACATGGCCGTCCCGACCGTGGCGACGCTGCGCGAGCAAGGTCTCGCGAATGCCGATGCGGATTCCTGGGCTGCGTTCTTCGCGCCATCAGGCACCCCTGCCCCGGCTCTGGCACGGCTGTCATCTGCCGTCGTCGACATCCTCAACGCCCCCGGCCCGCGTGAGGCAATCCTGCGCACCGGCTTCACCATGAACGTGCGCGATCCCGCCGCTTTCCGCCCCTATCACGCCCAGGAAATCGGCGTGCTCAAGGACGTGATCACGGCGGCCGGCATCAAACCGGTCGAGTGATGCTGAAAAGGCGCGACGTTTTGGCAGGTCTTGCCGGGGCGGGCCTTTTCCCCTTGGCGGCCAGCGCGGCAACTCCTGACGAACTCTGGAGCCTGCTGCGTGCAGGCTCAAGCGCTGCATTGGTGCGCCACGCAAACGCTCCGGGCGGAGGCGATCCAACGGGTTACCGGCTCGATGATTGGTCAACCCAGCGAAATCTCGACGAGAAGGGCCGCACTCAGGCACGTTCCATGGGTGAAGCATTCAGACGGCGGGGCATCGTGCCGTCAGCAATCCTGACGAGCCAGTGGCGGCGCTGCTCGGAAACGGCAGAGCTCATGGACCTCGGCCCGGTCGTGCCAGCTCCGCAAGCACTCAACTCATTTTTTGCCAGACGTGACCTCGAGCCCGAGTTCAGCCGCGAAATCGGCAAGCTGCTGGCTGACACGCCGCGCGGCGTTGGACCGCTGATTTGCGTGACGCATCAGGTAAACGTCACCGCCATCGCGCGCTTTGTGCCGAATGTCGGTGAAGCTGCCGTGTTTGTGCTTGAACCCGCCAGCCGCTTCCGCTTCGCTGGCCGCCTGCAATTGGCCTGAAGGAGCCCGGCCCATGAACCTGCAAGCCCTGCTTGCCGCCCGCCGTGATGCAGGCAGGCCCGTGCGTTGCGCGCTCATCGGCGCTGGCAAGTTCGGCTCGATGTTTCTGGCGCAGGTGCCATCGATCCCCGGCCTCGAGGTCACGGTCATCGCCGATCTTGATCCGGAGCGCGCCCGCACCGCATGCCGGACTGTCGGTTGGGATGATGGCCGCATTGCCGCCACCCGCTTCGTCGATCAAGGGCGTGTTGCTGCCGAGGCCGACGGCGTCGAGGTTGTCATCGAGGCCACCGGCCATCCGGCAGCTGGTGCCGCGCATGCCTTGGCCGCGATTGCAGCGGGCAAACACGTGGTGATGGTCAATGTCGAAGCGGATGTGCTGGTCGGCCCGGTGCTCGCGGCCCGCGCCAGACAGGCGGGTGTGGTCTATTCCATGGCCTATGGTGACCAGCCGGCCTTGGTCGCCGAGATGGTCGATTGGGCCCGGAGCGCAGGCTTCATGGTGGCCGCCGCCGGCAAGGGCACGAAGTACCTGCCGGCCTATCACCAGGTCACACCTGACGATGTCTGGAGCCACTATGGCCTGACACCAGAGGCTGCGAAGTCCGCCGGCATGAACCCGCAGATGTTCAACTCCTTTCTCGACGGCACCAAATCCGCTATCGAGATGGCCGCGATTGCCAATGCCTGCGCATTGAATGTGCCCGCGAACGGCCTCGGCTTCCCGCCCTGTGGTGTCGATGATCTGGCGCACATCCTGCGTCCGCGCGAGGTGGGCGGCCAACTTGATGAAGACGGCATGGTCGAGGTCATCTCGTCGCTGGAGCGCGATGGGCGGCCCGTTTTCCGTGACCTGCGCTGGGGGGTCTATGTCATCCTGAAGGCCCCGACGCCCTATGCCGCCGCCTGCTTCAAGCAATACGGCCTGCCCACTGACACGACCGGGCAATATGCCTCGATGTACAAGCCGTTCCATCTGATCGGGCTTGAGCTGTCGATCTCGGTGCTCAACGCGGCCTTGCGCGGCGAAGCGACAGGCTCAACCCGTGAATGGCGCGGCGATGTTGCAGCCATGGCCAAGCGGTCGCTGAAAGCTGGCGAGATGCTGGATGGCGAGGGCGGCTACACGGTCTATGGCAAGCTCTGCCGCGCAATCGATGCCCGGGCAAAAGCCACCTTGCCCATTGGCCTCGCCCACGGCGTGCGCCTGATCCGGGATGTGCCAGCGGGAAGCGCCGTCGCCTATGCCGACGTGGCGATTGACGAGGGCATGCCGATCATGACACTGCGCAGGGAACTTGAGCGTGGCTCCTTCACCTGAGGTGGCAAATGTCCGACATCATCGGCAGCATTGAGGAGCTGGAAGCGATCTACGGCCAGATCGTACCGGCGGCCAAGATCAAGGTGCTTGACCACATCTCGGAGCACTATGGCGCGTTCATCGCCGCCGCGCCCTTCGCCATCCTCTCGACCTGCGGGCCGGAAGGCCTCGATTGCTCGCCACGCGGTGATCCGAAGGGCTTCGTCCGCATCCATGATTCGAAAACGCTGATGATCCCGGACCGGCGCGGCAACAACCGTGTCGACTCACTGCGCAACATCGTGCGCGACCCGCGTATCGCGCTATTGTTCATGATCCCCGGCATCGGCGAAACCATGCGCGTCAACGGTACGGCCACGCTGTCCACCAACATGGAATTGCGCGAGAGCTTCGCCATGGAGAACAAGATCCCCGCCTGTATCATCGTGATCAGCGTCAACGAAATCTACACCCAGTGCCAGAAAGCGCTGGTGCGCTCGAAGCTGTGGGACCCGGCGACGCAGATCGCACGCGCCGAGCTGCCCACCGTCGGCACCATGCTGTCAACGATCACCAAGGGTGATTTTGACGGCAAGGCCTATGATGACGCTTATCCCGAACGGATGAAGCAGACGATCTATTGAGGGGCACTGGGCGCGTCATTGGGAGCGCAGCGAAGCAATCCAGCTTCGGTGCATGCCGTCATGGATTGCTTCGCTGCGCTAGATCATCCCGCATTGAGATGGAATCCATCTCAATGCGGAAAGATGATCGATCATAATAAGATAGAGCATTGCGTACTCACAAAACCGGTACCCACTTTTGTGCGCAATGCTCTAGCAATGACACCTCACACCACCAACCCTTTCACTGGCGCAAGCCCCACCGTGCCGGGAAACACCTTTTCCGCCAGCACAGGGCCAGACACTCCGAACAGGTCGGTGAGCACGCCTTTGGTCACGGCACGAAGATCGGTCGTCGGTTTCAGGTCGCGCTTCTCGT
>JBOFFB010000560.1:0-2282 GCA_051648385.1 Allobosea sp. | reverse complement strand
CTCGACCGCAAGGCATGGGGCGCGCTGATCAGCTGGGGCCAGGCTGCACCTGCGCGGCCCGTGCCGAAACTGGCAGTATCGACGCCAGATGCAAGCGCTGCCCTGTTGTCTGCCTCAATCGCGCCGCACGCATGCTGATACAGGCGTGCTGACGTTACCGTGATCCGGGCATCCGCTCCTCGCGGCGCTGCGTATCTCGCAGCATAACAGGAGCTATCAATGCACCGTCGCACACTCATGCTGGGCGGGGCCGCCTTGGCGGCTTCGCAACTCGTTGGAACCTCTGGCGAGGCGGCAAGCCGCGCCACAGCTCAATCACATCTGGTTCTGCACGAGTGGTTTCGTGGACCTACCCACGCAGTTGGCCGCTTCCGCAACAACTTCACCGGCTCTGAGCGCAAACTGGCGGTCGATTTGCGCGGCCGCTGGAACGGCAAAGTGCTGTCGCTGTTCGAAGACTTTTTCTATGCGGATGGCGAGCGTGACCAGAAAACCTGGTTCTTCGAGCGAACCGGGCAGGGCACCTATATAGGCACCCGCGAAGACGTGGTCACGCCGGCTCAGGTCACGACCCCTCAGCCTGATACCGTGCGTTTCGGCTATACCGCTGATCTGAAGCTGCCCTCGGGCGTTCAGCGGCTCGATTTCGACGATACACTGACCTTGCGCGCTGATGGGACCGTGTTCAACAGGGCCACGGTTTCGCGCTTTCTGATCCCGCTGGGCGACGTCGAACTGATGTTCTTCAAGGGCCGCCTGCCAGCAAAGCTGAAGCGTAGCGGCGGGGCGTGAGAATGCGGACAACTTCAATCTCGGCAAGCGCGCGCTGATCGCGTAGACAACTGCCATGAACACCACGGCCATGGCGCAGCCAACACCCCGTATCGCGCTCATCGATCTGGCGCGAGGACTGGCACTTGTCGCCATGGTGATCTTTCACCTGGCCTGGGATATGTCCTTTCTCAAGTTCATCGCCACCGACATCGCGCTGGATCCGGGCTGGCGAATGCTCAGCCATGTGATTGCCGCCAGTTTTCTGGCGCTGGCCGGGCTCAGCCTCGGCTTGGCCCATGCAAAGGGGCTCAACGCATCTGCCTTCTGGCGGCGTGTCGCAGTGGTGGGCGCCGCAGCGCTCGTCGTGACAGTTGCCACCCGCATCGCCATGCCGGACGCCTATGTGCTCTTCGGCATTCTGCATTGCATTGCCTTGGGGGCCATCATCTGCATGCCGCTTCTGAGCTTGCCATGGTGGCTGCCTGTCGGGATCGCGGGGATTGTCGCAGGGCTGCCGTCCCTGCTTGCCGCTACTCCGCTCTCCGGCTTTCAGGATGCGTTGGAAATGTCGGCATTGCGCGGTCTGTTGCAGCACCTTGGGCTGACCCTGTCGGCACCGGCGGCGGTAGATTTCGTGCCCATCATCCCTTGGCTTGGCTTCATGCTGGCTGGGCTCGGGGCAGGCTTGTGGCTGGCGCGCTCGGACCGGGCGGATGCTCTTGCCAAGATCTCCATGCCATCCGCCATTCGGCCTCTGGTTTGGGCTGGGCGGAACAGCTTGCCGATCTACCTCATCCACCAGCCGTTGTTGATCGGTGCATTGATGCTCACGGCCTGGTTTGCGCCGGGTTTGACGAGCTCTCTTGCCTCCCAGGCCGAAGCCACCTTCCGCGCTGACTGCATCACACAGTGCCGCACCACGCGCAGCCGCGAAATATGCACCACCGCCTGCGCTTGCGTTCTTGATGAGCTGAGGCGCGATCCGGTCCTACTTAGTGAAGCCATCGGCACGCGCAGTGGCAATGACAAGACCGATGCCGCCATTGGCGAAGCGGCACGCATCTGCTTCCGCCGTACCCAGACGCCCTGAAACACGCGCTGGATGGTTGACGCAAAGCGCCAATCGGCTCACACGAAGCGCCAAGTGAGTGTACGCAGATGAAATTTCTCGATCAGGCAAAAGTCTACATCAAGGCCGGAGACGGCGGAGCGGGGTGCATCTCGTTCCGGCGTGAGAAGTTCATCGCGCTCGGCGGGCCTGATGGCGGTGATGGCGGGCGCGGTGGCGATGTCTGGGCCGAGTGCGCGGACGGGCTCAACACGCTGATCGACTTCAGGTATGCCCAGCACTTCAAGGCCAAGGTCGGTGGCCACGGCATGGGCGCATTGCGCGCGGGTGCCAAGGGCAATGACGTGGTGCTGAAGGTGCCGCCCGGAACACAGGTCTTTGAAGAGGACGGCGAGACGCTGGTTGTCGACATCACCAAAGTGGGTGAGCGCGTGTTGCT
>JBOFFB010000559.1:0-14423 GCA_051648385.1 Allobosea sp. | reverse complement strand
TAAGAACTGCACTCGCCGTGCTCGAATGGCTGAACATTGCCGTTTACTACCTCATTGGCGCTATTCTGGCGCTCATTTCGGTAGTTGTGCTGGTTCAGGTTCTGGTTCGCTTCGTCCTGACTCATCTTGGCATCAATGTATCTGCGCCATGGACCGAAGAGATGGCACGCTTTCTTCTGGTCTGGCTGATCTTTCTGGGTGCGGCGACAGGTTGCCGCCAAATGCAGCTGATTTCGCTGGATTTCGTGCTGAAGGCACTCCCCAGTATGATTGGACAGATTGCACGCTATGTCGCGCTTGGCCTGTGCCTTTACCTGTTCGTGCTGATGGTGATTTACGGGCATCAGTTCGTCCGCATCATCGGTGCCACCGAACTGAGCCCAGTCATGCAGATCTCGAAGTCGTGGGTGTATTGGGCGATGCCGGTCGGTGCGGGCCTGATGATCATCAACACCCTGGCCTTTATCGCGGAGGCGATCATCGACGGCGAAGACATCCGCACCGCTGGCGGCATGGCGGATACGGATTGAGCCCATGACCTTTCTGATCGCCATCATGCTGGGACTGTTCGCGCTGAGCGTCCCGATTGCCTTCGCGCTCGGAATTGCAGCATTGCCGTTCTTCCTCGAGCGCCGCCTGCCGCTGATCGCAATCCCGCAAGTGATCTTCGATTCAATGGATTCATTCGTCTTGCTGGCGGTGCCGCTTTACGTGCTGGCTGGCCGGCTGATGATGAACGGCGGAGTAGCACGGCGATTGGTTGACTTCGCGGTCTCGCTTGTCGGCTTCCTGCGTGGGGGGCTGGCAGCGGCAACCGTGCTCACATCGATGCTGTTTGCCACGATTTCGGGTTCCTCGGCCGCAACGGCGGCCGCCATTGGCTCAACGCTGATCCCCGAAATGGAGCGCAAGAAGTACCCGCGTCCGTTTGCGGCGGCGGTTGTCGCATCATCAGGCGAGCTTGGTGTCATCATCCCGCCATCCGTTCCGATGGTGATCTATGCCGTCATCACGGGCGTCTCGATCACCGACCTTTTCATTGCCGGCATCATTCCCGGCGTCATGATCGGATTGTCGTTGATCACAACGATTGTCGTGGTCTGCTCATTGAAGAATTATGGCGAACGGGAGCCATTCCAGCTCAGGCCGTATCTCGCCAACATTGTTGTGGCGACACGGCGCGCAGCGCTGTCGCTGGTGATGCCGTTCATCATTCTGGGCGGCATCTATGGCGGTGTGTTCACACCGACTGAGGCTGCGGTCGTTGCCGTCACTTATGCCCTTTTCCTTGGCTGCGTCGTCTATCGCGAGATTCCGGTCCGTTCGCTGCCAAGGATCTTCGCTGAATCTGCGTTCACCTCATCGGTGGTGATGATCATTGTCGGCTTCGCATTCGTCTTTGCCTATGCGCTGGCCTTGATGCAGGCCCCTCAGCAGGTGGCGGCAGCGATCCGCAGCGTTTCAAGCGATCCGATGGTGTTCCTGCTTCTGGTCAATCTGTTCTTGTTTGTGGTCGGCATGTTCATGGAGACGTTTGCCGCCATCATCATTCTTGCACCGGTATTGGCACCGGTGGCGCAGCAATTGGGTATTGATCCGGTCCATTTCGGCCTGATCATGATTGTCAATCTGGCGATCGGCATGGTCACGCCGCCTGTCGGGGTCAATCTTTTCGTGGCGTGCGGCATTGCCCGGATCAGCATGGAGCAGCTCATGCGGCCATTGCTGGTGTTTCTGGCTGTTTTGATCGTCAACATGTTTATCATCACCTACGTGCCCTGGCTCAGCCTGGTGCTCATCCGGTGACAACCCGAGGGAGGAACTGAAATGACAATTCTCAAGATGATGGGTGCGACCTTGATGGGGCTGTTGGCCATGGCCGGCATTGCCAGTGCCCAGGCACCGATCGAGATCAACATCGGCCACGTGCTGAGTGAGCGCAGTTTCTACCATGTCGCCGGGCTCAAGTTCAAAGAGTTGATGGAGGCCCGCTCCAATGGCCGCGTCAAGGTCAACGTGCAGTGCTGCGGTGCGCTCGGCAATGAAGGCCGCATCATCCAGTCCGTCCGGACAGGCGTGATCGATGCTGGTTTCAACGGTCTTGGCTCACTTGAATCCACGATTCCAGAGTTCCGTGTCCTGTCATTGCCGCACCTGTTCGACAACAGGACGCAAGCCGAACGCATCCTTCGTGGGGCTGTTGGTGAAAGGCTACTCAAGCTTGTCGAGCCGCATGGCATGGTTGGTCTTGCGTTTGGCGCAATTTTCGAGCGGCAAATTGCGACGCGCGACAAGGCGATCAATACCCCGGCTGATCTTCGCGGCCTGAAGATACGGGTTCTGCAAACACCAGGTTGGGTCCAGGCATACACCGCCGTCGGTGCGCAGCCGACCCCGATGGCTTATGGCGAGGTGTTTCTTGCAATGCAAAATGGTGTGGTCGACGCGCTCGAGGTTTCGCCTGATGCCATGGTAGCCGACCGTTTCATGGAAGTGGCCAAGCACTATGCACTGACGCGATTCCACCAGTCCACGACGATGTTCGTCTATTCCCAAGCGAAGTTTGCAGCGCTGCCAGCCGAAATACAGGCCATGGTCCGTGCGGTCACGCCTGAGGCGGTGCAAGCAGGGCTCGATTTCCACAACCGGTTCGGCGATGAGTCGCTCGCGGCTGTTCGAGCCAAAGGTATCGCTGTAACAGAGCCGGCCATCGGACCATTCCGCGAAGCATCCCGCCCATCGTGGGATATCATCTTGCGGGATGCTGGCCCGAATGGAAGAGCTCTCGCCGATGAAGTCGAAACCGCCCGGCGCGCGATGAATTGACAAAGGCTACCCCGCATGAAGACGGGCAGAACGGGTATCGCGGCGGCTTTGCACCAGTGCATCCAGCACGAAGCATCGGCTGCCGCGTGTGGTGGGCGGCGACGGCTGAATGCTCCTTGATCGCGATTGACCGGGAAGGGGCGTTGCCATCAGGAGAGCGCCACCCGTGTGGGTTTGTTCCGACCCTTGTGTCAAGAGCGCTTTCAGATCGCTGTTGAATTCGTCGGCATTCGGCACAGAGCTTGATGTAGTCATACCAACGACTATCTGGTTTGATCGATAGTTTCGTTGGCAGGCGCGACCGCGCGCCCGAGCCGGAGCGAGGAAGCATCATCTTTGACGGGTCAAAGATGATGACTTTTGGTATCGATCGTCCATCTGCAGGTTCGGAAACACACCAGCGTGCCAGCAGGCCATTGTTATCGCAACAGATTGCATCGGGGATGTTGCAAAAGCTCCGCCCCGATCCCGTGCCTGGTCAGCTCCTTTCACCTTGTTATCGGCATCCCCGCTTCTGCCGCGCACCAGCGGGCAATGTCCTCGTGGGTAGCAAACCAGACGCTGGACAGGGACTTGGCGTGCCGGATGATCTCGTCGAGAATGAAGATGCGGGAGCGGTGGCCGATATGGTGTGGGTGCATGGTGAGGACGTACAGCCCGCCTTCCTCGTGAGCCATGTCGAGTTCACGCCGGAAGATGTTCAGCACCGTTTCAGGGCCTGTGTAGGGCCGCAGTCCTGCCATGCGGTCCATGTTGAAATAGATTGCGTCATCACGGATCCACTCGACCGGCAGTTCAACGATCCCCGTTGGCGTGCCTTCGTCTAGCAACTCATAGGGCTCGTCATCCGCCATGAGCGATGAATCATAGAGCAGGCCCATCTCACGGATGATCTTGAGCGTGTAGGGCGAAAAATCCCATGATGCCGTGCGCATCCCGACCGGCCTGCGTCCTGACAGCTTCTCGAGCGTGTCCGCTGCACGCAGGGCGAGGTCGCGCTCCGTCGCGTGGTCAAGCTTCGAGTTGAATTCGTGGATCCATGAATGGATCCCGAGTTCATGGCCGCTTGCGCCGACCGCGCGGGCCTCTTCGGGATGCAGCAACGCCGACACGGCAGGCATGAAGAAGGTCGCCGGCACGCCATGGCGCTCCAGGAGGCGCATGATGCGCGGTGTGCCCTTGCGGGCGCCGTACTGGCCCTGACTCATCTTTCCGTACGATGCGCCGCCGAAACGCAACTCGATGGTTTCATGGTCGCTGTCGAACGACAAAGCGACCGCGCAGCGCGCGCCGTCCTTCCATCGCGCGGGAGCAAGGGAGCGGCCTGCCCGAACATGCTCCACCTTGGCGCGCCAGGTGGCTTCGGACCAGGTCCATGGTTTGTCTACATCCGTGCTCATCTTTCACTCCTCTGCATGGTGACAGGCAACCATCGCACCGTCGGTACGCGCCACGAGACGCGGCGTCTCCTTGTGGCAAACATCCGAGGCGATCGGGCACCGTGTGTTGAACGCGCATCCGGGCGGCAGATTTGCTGCACTGGGCAATTCGCCCTCTAGAATGCGGCGCGGCTTGGCCCGTTGCCGCGCCGGGTCCGGCTCGGGCGCAGCAAGAAGCAGTGCTTGCGTGTAGGGATGGCGGGGCTTGTTGAACAGGACAGCCATCGTGGCGGTTTCGACGATGCGGCCGAGATACATCACGGCCACCCGGTCCGCGATGTGCCGGACAACGGACAGATCGTGCGACACAAACAGATAGGACATGCCGGTGTCGCGCTGCAGATCCACCAGCAGGTTCAGGATCTGCGCTCGCACCGATACATCAAGCGCCGATACAGGCTCGTCGCAGATAACGATTTTTGGCTGCAAGGCCAGCGCCCGTGCAATGACGATGCGCTGCCTCTGTCCTCCGGAAAAGGCATGCGGGAAGCGCGTGGCATGATCCGCCTCAAGTCCGACAGCCTTCAGGAGGGCTGCGACCCTGTCACGTAGCGCCGGGCCTTTCGCCAAGCCCCTGACCAGCAACGGTTCGCCGATCGCAGCTCCCACTGAAAGTCTGGGGTTGAGCGACAGGGCAGGATCCTGAAACACCATCTGGGCATCGCTGCGGATGGCCCGCAGGCTCTGCGCATCATCACTTTTGACCTCGCGTCCTGCCACCATAATTGTTCCGCTGACAAGGGGAACCAGACCGAGGATCGCATTGGCGAGGGTCGACTTGCCGCAGCCGGATTCGCCCACAAGGCCAAGCGTCTCACCCGGCAGGATAGACAGCGTGACCCCGTCCACGGCCTTGAGCGCAGGGCCAGCCTTGCGCAGGAACCCGCCTCGCGATTTGAAGTGCACGGCGGCATTGTCCACGGTGAGAACCGGCTGGCTCATGCGGTCACCCCGAGCATGCCGACATCGTGCGAACGCCAGCAGGCCGCCTGATGGCCCGCCCCATGGTCGACGAGGGGTGGAGCCTCATGCTGACACCTGTCTTCCACCAGTGGACAGCGACTGGCGAAGCGGCACCCGGCACCATGGGACGACGGACGCGGCACGGTGCCTTCTATGGTGGCGAGGCGTGATTTGGGGCTGAGCGCAGCATGGGGAATGCTGGCGAGCAGTAACGCGGTGTAAGGATGCTTCGGCGACGTGAAGATGGCCTCCGCTGTTGCAGTTTCTGCCACTCGCCCGGCGTACATGACGACCACCCGGTCCGCCATATCTGCAACGACGCCCATGTCGTGAGTGATCAACAGTACGGCTGTTGATCTGGCGGTCACGAGTTCCTTGATCAGGTGCAGGATCTGCGCCTGGATGGTCACGTCCAGCGCAGTCGTCGGCTCATCGGCGATCAGCAGGCGCGGCCCGCAGATCAGCGCGATCGCGATCATGATGCGCTGGCACATCCCTCCGGACAGTTCGAACGGATACTGCGTGAGCCGACGGTCGGGATCGGAAATCCCGATCGAAATGAGCATCTCCCTTGCCCGCTGCATGGCGACACGGGCGGGCACCATCCCATGAGCGGTGAGGGCTTCGGCGATCTGTTCGCCCACCGGCATCAAAGGGTCGAGGGACGCCGTGGGCTCCTGAAAGATGATGGACGCATCGCGACCCCTGACAGCGGCCATGGCCCCGAGGTCGAGCGAGGCGAGGTCGCGGCCTTCCAGCAATATGCGCCCACCAGCAAGGTTCACCGCATCTGGCAGCAGCCGCAGGACAGCAAACGCAGACAGCGACTTGCCGCAGCCTGACTCGCCGACAAGCGCCACGATTTCGCCCTTGTGGACAGACAAGGACAAGCCATCGACGACCGCAGCGCCCTCGATTTCGAGGCGCAGACGCTCGATTTCCAGAACAGGGCCGCTCATCAGGTCAGGCTCGTCATGTGCTGCCTCACCTTTTGCCACCGATCGGGCCCGGTTCGAACACTCCCAGAGAATTGCCGCCATCGACCGAGAGAGTTGCACCCGTGATGAAGGCAGCACGCTCGGAAGCGAGATACAGAACCGCGCCAGACGCATCGTCGGGGCCACTGCTGCGTCCAAGCGGGATACGGCTCAGCATGCGCTCGACATACTCAGGCGAGAGTGGACTGACGACACTGCCGGGTGCAAAGCCCGGCTCGACCACGTTGACGCGGATGCCCTGTTCGGCCAGTTCGATGGCGAAACCCTTCGCGATGCGTTCAAGCGTCGTCTTGGATGTGCAATAGGGCACGGTGCCCTTGCGCAGCGCGCGCGCGGCCCCGGACGAGATCATGATGACGACGCCCTTCTTGTCCGCCGCGATCATGGCCTTCGCAAACTCACGCGTGACGATATAGGGAGCGCGCACGTTGATGCCGAAGACCCTGTCCCATTCCGCAGTGTCAATCTGCAGAAGTCCTCCGGCGGGATAAATGCCGGCATTGTTGACGACGACGTCGGGTGCGCCCCAACGGGCCTTCACGGCGGCGACGAGATCGAGGATCGAGTGCTCGTCCAGAAGTTCGGTCTGGTGCACCATGGCCCGCTCCGGCCCAATGCCGTTCTCGGCAACGACAGCCTCGGCAGCCTCCCGCCGCGCATCGGAGAGCACGATCCGGGCACCCTCGCGCCAGAAAGCTTCCGTTATCCAGCGCCCGAAAACACCGGCCGCACCAGTGACCACGACAACCTTGTCCTTGAATTCCATGTCGGCTTCATCCTTTCGTTCTTGCTCGTGGGTCGAGCCGGTCGCGGATCCAGTCACCCAAAACGTTGACCGACAGAACCAGCAGGAACAGACACCCGCCGGGAAAGACCGTCAGCCACCAGGCTCGTTCGATATATTGTCGGCCAGCGCTCATGATCGTCCCCCAACTCGGCGTCGGCGGTTGGATGCCGAGGCCCAGGAAGGACAGCCCGGCTTCGAACAGGATCATCAGGCCGAACTCGGCCGTGGCGACCACAAGCAAAGGTCCGACGATATTGGGCAGGACATGTCGCAGCAGAAGCCGCGTCGCAGATGCCCCCGCCAGTTCGGCTGCCCGGATATAGGGCAATGTCGCCACCTGGAGCGTCTGGGCATAGGCCACGCGCGCGTAGCGCGGCCACCGTGTCAGACCCAGAACGAGGATCAGCGTCTGAAATCCCGGCCCGGCAACGGCGACAGCCAGCACAGCCAGAAGAATTGCCGGGATCGACAGCATCACATCTACAAAGCGCATGATGACGACCTCGACCCAGCCCCGCCGCCAGCCCGCCAGCATGCCGAGCGCGGTGCCGATAAGGAGCGACACGGAGACTGACGCGACAGCCACAAACATGGATGCGCGCGCGCCGTGAATGACGCGGGACAGCAGGTCACGCCCCAGATCGTCTGTCCCCAGCAGGAAGGTCATGCCCTGTGGGCCCGCGGAACCGGGCGGCCGCAAGCGCAGGATCAGGCTCTGACGCGCGGGATCGAACGGTGCCACAAGGGGGGCGAATACCGCCACGACCACAAAGGCCAACAGCAGGCTGCCCATCACGATGATCGACATTGGCGTGCGCGCGAGCGAGGTCCGCAGGTTCTGAACAGCACTCATGAGCCGCCGAGCCTGATGCGCGGGTCGATGCTGGCATAAAGCAGGTCCGCCGCCAGATTGACGACGACATAGACCAGCGACACAAACAGGACGACGGCTTGTACCACAAGGAAGTCCCGAGACTGGATGGCCTGGATCGCAAGCTGGCCGATCCCCGGCCAGGCAAACACAGTCTCGACGATGATGGCACCGGCCAGGAGATTGCCGATTTCCAGTGCCGCGATGGTCACGACCGGGATGGATGCATTGCGCAGCACATGCCGGGTCACGACCTTACCGGGCGAAAGTCCGCGGGCAAGGCCCGCCCGGACGTAGTCTTTGCCCAGTTCGTCCACGACCGCAATGCGCGCCATCCGCGCAAAGGTCGACATCGACAGCATACCGAGCGCAATGGCGGGCATGATCACCGATGCAGGGCCGTCCACGCCAGATGACGGCAGCCAGCGCAGCGTGACCGCAAAAAGCATGATCATCAGGATGCCGGTCAGGAAGGTCGGCATGCTTTGCCCCGCCACGACGAGCGCCGCGATGGGCCGCTCGAACCAACGCCCGCGCCACACTGCCATGGTGACGCCGGCCGGCACGCCAAGCCCGATGGCCACGACGAGCGCAGCACCCGCCAGAGCCAGCGTGTAGGGGATGCGGCTGGCCAGAATGTCCCAGGCGGGAACGCGCTGAACCACCGAAACGCCAAGTTCGAAACGCAGCAGCCCGGCTAGAAATGTCAGATACTGACGCCAGATCGGCTGGTCGAAGCCGAGTTCACGCCTGAGCGCGTCGATATGCTCGCGAGTAGCACCTTCCGGCACCAGCAGCAGAACCGGATCACCGGAAAGGCGCATGACGAAGAACACGATCGTCATGACGCCGAAGGTCGTGAAGACCGCCTGCAACAGACGGCCAGTGAGATAGCGCGGCACGGCCTGGAACCCTCAGTCGGTCAGGGCTGCCACCGCATGTCAAACAGGAAGAACGCTTCGTTCGCCGTCGGCTGCCAGCGGATTTCCCGCCGCGCGCCGTAGATCGCGTAGTCCTGATAGAGGCCGAGGCCCGGAACGTCCTCGCGCAGGATCTCGAAAGCGCGGCGGTAATGAACCAGTCGCCTCGCTTCATCAAGAACTGACCGAGCAGCATCAACCTCCCTGTCGAAATCGGGGTTGGCGTACTTGGCCCATGTCGAGCCACTGCGAAACAGCGGAAAGATCACGCCGTCTGCATCCTGACAAGCGCAGCTCCAGCGACCGAGCGAGATGGACCCGGCCTCATCAGGGCGTCCCTGCCGTCTGCGCAAAAAGGTCGGATGATCCATTGTCTGGATATCCACCCGAAAGCCGGCTTCCTGAAGCATCTGTTGCAAGGCTTCCACCAGGCGGCGGTCGTAGGCGGGTGATGTCAGGAAGCTCAGTTGCGCATTGACGGCGTTGGCCTCCCTGAGCAGCGACTTGGCCTTCGCAGGGTCATAGGCGTTGCCGCCGATGCCGTCGACATAGCCGAAATTGGCGCGGGTCAGGACGATGTCGACCTCGTTACCGTAACCTTGCAACAGCGCTTCGATCAGGGTCTTGCGGTCGATTGCATGGGTGATGGCGCGGCGGACGCGCACATCCTGTGTTGGTCCAGCCATGGCATTGATGAACATGTAGCCAATGCGCTCTGTCGGCGCTGACAGCACCTGCAGCCTGGCATCGGTCTTGAGGCGCACCGCTTCGTCCGGTCCGAGTTGGCGGACGATGTCGGCCCTGCCGGTCTGGAGATCGGCAACGCGTGTTGCCACATCGGGCACTACGCGGAAGTTGGCGCTGTCGAACGGCGGACGCCCACGCCAATAGTCTGGCACGGCGTCGAGCGTGATGCTGACACCGCGCTGCCAGGTCCGCAACTTGTAGGGTCCCGAGCCGACCGGCTGAAGGTTGAAGGCCTGTGCACCAACCCGTTCCACGACGGCCTTGGGCACAATCGACAGCTTCACCAGCTGGGCCATGAGCGCTGGATAAGGCGTCTTGGTCTTGACTGTCACGGTGGTCGCATCAGTTGCTTCTGCCGAAGCGATCTGGTCGAACTGCGACAATTGCGGACTGCGAAGGACGGGATCGACAATCCGGCGGATAGAAAACACCACGTCCTCAGCGGTCAGTGCGGTTCCGTCATGAAACTTGACGCCTGTTTTGATTTTGAACACGATCGTCGTGTCGTCGACCTGCCGCCAGCTCTCGGCGATCTGCGGAGCAATGCGTCCAGACCCATCGCGCGTGACGAGATTGTCGAAGATGTTGCGATAGATCGAGTAACTGTCCGTGTCCCACTGAAGGTGGGGATCGAGCGTTGCAGCATCGTTCGGAAGATCAATCGTGATCAGCTCCCGGACGGGCTGCGCTTGCACAATGGACGAAGCGAGAATGGCAACAACTGCAAGTCCCAATCGTTTGAGCATATTGAAACACCTCTTGTTTGCAGCACACGGAACTTCAGTCCGGCACAACATGCTTGCATGCCCTACAAGCCTTGTCATCGCTTCGATATCGCGCTTCTGCGCATTGTCGGAGAATGCGCGCTGCGCAAATTTGGGGATTGTGATTGCGTTGATTGTGTGGTCGCTTCGGTTACTGGGCCTCGTCGCGCTAGCGAGATTTGAGCAAGTATCCAATGGATTGTCCTAGGGAGGGACCGCATGTCACGCAGTTTTTCACGTCGCCAAGCCTTGATCATCACGGGTACGACCCTTCTTTCAACAACCGCCCTGACACCGCCGGCGGCTGCGCAAGGTGCCGGTGATCCCGTTCGCAAGATTGTGCTGATCACGGATACACAGGGAGCGGTGCCACAGGCTTTTCAGGCGGGCCAGCTCATTGCCCAGGCGTGGAGGCAGCTTGGCCTTGATGTGGAAGCCCGCCCCATGGCACGGCAGGCGCAGACCGACCTTGTCTGGTTCAACCGCGACAAGTGGGACACGACCATGTGGCGCATGGTGGGACGCCCCGAGCGCAGCGATCCTGACGAGATGACATTCAACCTGTTCCATTCGTCCACGGCACCACGCGGGTTCAATTTTGTCGGCTACAACAGCCCGGAATACGACAAGGTGGCAGAGCAGCAGAGGCAGACGGTTGATCCCGCCGCAAGACAGAAGCTTATCAAGCAGGCGCAGGAAATCGTGAGCCGCGATGCGCCCTACGCGTTCCTCGTGCACCCGAACACGTTGCAAGCCTTCAATCAGAATATCTTCGATCCAGCGACTATCACCGTGCAAAAGGGTGTGGGCATCCGCAATTTCTGGACGTTCATTGGCGCAACGCCAAAGGGTGCGCAGAAGGCAATGATCATCAACTCAGGCACCGCGCTGCAGGCGATCCATCCGCTTTACATCGCCGGAGCGCCAGACAGCTGGATGAACGAGTTGATCTGGGATCGTCTGGTGCGCATCGGGCCTGATGGCCTGCCGCGCCCCTGGGCAGCCGAGAGCTTCAAGTTCACTGACGAGAAGACTGTTGACGTGGTCATCCGAGGCGACATGAAGTTTCATGACGGCAAGCCGGTGACCATTGACGATGTGATTTTCTCTTATGAGGCACCGCTGACAACCGACAAGTCGCCGATGTTCAAGCCGTTCGTGACGGATATCGATCGCATCGAGAAGACCGGCGAGCGGGCCATGCGCATCCATCTGAAACGCGTCAACGCCGCCTTTGCCACCACGGCGCTGGGCCGCGTCTTCATCGTGCCCAAGCATGTCTGGGAGCCTCATCTCAAGAGCGTCGAAGGCAAGCCCGACACGCTTGAATCCATCCGGGATCCCATGAACGTGGGCTCAGGCCCGTTCAAGCAGGTCCGCGCCCGGCTCAACGAGGAGGTCGTCATCGAGCGGCATGCAGATCACTGGGCTGCGCCAAAGGTTGACCGGGTCGTATTGCGCGTCATCCCGAATGCCGAAGCCGTTGTCGGCATGGTGCGTTCAGGCGAAATCAACCTTTTGTCGGAATATGGCGGCGATCCCGATGTGCTGGAAAAACTCGCCAAAGACAATCCGGCGATCAAACTGACGCAAGTGACTGATGTCGGCATCGAATTCATGGCCTTCAACAACCGGCGGCCGCCTTTCGACGATCCGGTATTCCGCAGCGCGCTTTCGGCAGCCATCGACCGCAATGTGCTCATCCAAGCGGCATGGAACGGTTATGCCGTGCAATCAGTCAGCCATGTCTCGCCGGCCATCGACTTCTGGCATTCGGCCGATGTGAAGGCCCCTGCAACCGGCATCGCCCTGGCTAAGTCCATCCTGGACAAGGCCGGCTACAAGGTCGAAGGCGGGCGCTTGCGCTATCCCAATGGCAAGAAGGAAACACTCCAGCCACCGGGTTGATCGACGACGGACATCGCAAATGAACTGATGACGGGGGCCCGGGTGCCATGAGTTTTGCGTTGCGTCGTCTGGCTCACAGTCTGTTCGTCCTATGGGCGGTGGTCACCATCCTCTTCCTGATGTTCAGGCTGATGCCGGGCAACCCACTCGCGGCCTACATCAATGAGCAGTTGAGTGAAGATGACCAGCGTCTGATCATGGCCCAGTTCGGGCTGGATCGGCCATTTTGCGAGCAATACGTCATCTATCTGTGGAACCTTGTGCAGGGCAATCTTGGCATGTCGTTCTTCCGGCGCGAGCCGGTGTGGGATGTGTTGAAGTCGGCCCTTCCGAACACGCTGATCCTGACCATCACCGGCCTTGTCATCGCCTACATCTTCGGCATTCTGGCCGGTGCCTGGCTGGCAACCAAGCGCGGCACCATCGCCGAGGCTGTCATCGTACCGGCGGCTCTGGCAACGCGGGCAGCCCCTGAGTTCTGGATCGGCATGATCCTGCTCACGATCTTTGCTTTCACGCTTGGCTGGTTCCCGTCCGGCGGCGCCAACAGCGCTGGCGCTGCCTATACCAGCGAATGGGACCGCATCCTGTCACGCGACTATGCGCGGCATCTGGTGTTGCCGGCGCTGACGCTGGCGCTCTATCTGCAAGGATTGCCACTTCTGCTGATGCGCTCGACCATGCTGGAGATCCTGCATGACGAGTTCATCACGATGGCCAGGATCAAGGGTCTCTCGCCCTGGCGCATCACCATCCACCACGCTGCCCGCAATGCGCTTCTGCCGGTGGTGACAGCCTTTGCCCTTGGACTTGGCGCAACTCTTGGCGGCAACGTCGTGGTGGAGACGGTGTTCTCGTGGCCGGGGCTGGGACGCCTGCTTGTGGCCGCCGTGGCGCAGAGTGACTATCCGCTGGCGCAAGGCGCTTTCTTCCTGATCAGCCTTGTGCTGATCGTTCTGAACCTGATCGTCGATCTGGTTTACGGCTGGCTCGATCCGCGGGTGTCGCATGGCTAGTGCTCAGATATCGGCTCAGAACCTTCCTGCTGGCGGGGGCGGCAACGCATTTGTGGCAGGCCTCAGGCGAATCCTGCGCGATCCTTTCTCCGTGGCCGCGCTCGTGATCTACCTGCTGCTGGTCCTCGTGGCGATTTTCGCTGACCAGCTGATGACCCATGATCCGACGCAAATCCAGTTTCGCGCCAACGGCCGGGTCGCGACAAACCAGCCGATGAGCGAGGCCTTCCTGCTCGGCACGACAAATCTTGGCCGCGACATCTACTCGCAGCTCATCGCAGGATCACGCAACGCGCTGATGGTGGGTGTGACGGCAGCGGTTTCAGTCGCGGCGCTAGGCACACTGGTGGGCCTGTTGTCAGGCTATTTCGGCGGCCGGATCGATGCCTTCCTCATGCGCCTCGCGGATGTGGCCCTGGCCATTCCGTTCCTGCCGTTCGTGATTGTCCTGTCGGGTTTCTTCCGTGCGAACACCTGGAATGTCGTCATCGCGGTAGCGCTTCTGCTCTGGCCTAACACGGCGCGGGTAATCCGTTCGCAGGTGCTCACGGTCAAGGAACGCGCTTATGTCGAGGCGGCGCGGGTCACCGGGGCTTCGGACATGCGCATCCTGTTCGTGCACGTCGCCCCCAACATCCTGCCGCTCACCTTCCTTTACGGCTCGGTCGCCATCGGTTGGGCCATCCTCACGGAGGCGGCTGTCAGTTTCGTGGGCTTCGGCGATCCCTCGCGCATCTCGTGGGGCTTCATGCTGCAGGATGCCTTCGTCTCGCAGGCGCTCTCGCGGGGAAGCTGGAACTGGTTCCTGCCGCCCGGCATCTGCATCATCCTGGTCGTGATCGCCGGGTTCTTCTTGGCGCGCGGCGCCGAGGAAGTCCTGTTCCCGAAGTTGAGGAGCTGAGCGTGGAGCCGCCCGTCCTCGACGTGAGGAACCTCAGCATCGAATACCGCACCTCTCGAAGCGTCGTGCGCGCGGTCGACGGCGTCAGCTTCAGCGTGCCCAAGGGCGCAATCGTCGGCCTGGTCGGCGAGTCCGGCTGCGGCAAGACCACAGTGGCCCGCTCGATCACCGGGGTTCTGCACCAGAGCGCCCGGATCGCCGGCGGCGAACTGGTATTCAAGGGCAAGGATCTCGTCGCCGCGCCCGCGAAGCATTGGCTCGACATGCGCTGGCGGGACATCTC
>JBOFFB010000558.1:0-1582 GCA_051648385.1 Allobosea sp. | reverse complement strand
GCGCCAGATCCTGCAGGGGCGCTGGGGCCATCATGTCGATCTCGCCGGAGAGCAAAGCGGCAACGCGCGTGGCGTCCGAGCGGATCGGCCGGAACTCGATGCGGGTCAGATTGTGCACCGCCTTGTCCCACCAGTTCGGATTGACGTTCATCACGGTGCGGTTGTCGGGCTGGTAGGTTTCCAGCATGAACGGCCCGGTGCCGTTGGCATTGGTCGAGGCGAAGGTGGTGACGCCCGTAGTGGTGTTGCCGGGTGTCACGGCGTTGTTGGCCTCCAGCCAGGCCTTGTTCATGATGAAGATGCCGGACAGATCGTTCAGCAGCAGCGGGTAGGGGCCGGTCAGCACGAAATCGACCGTGAAATCGTCGACCTTTTCGGCCCTGGTCACGTTCGAAAGGTTGCCGCGTGCCCTTGCGCCGGGGTGCGTCAGCCGCGTGATCGACGCCACCACGTCATCGGCGGTGAAGGCATTGCCATTGTGAAACTTGACACCCTGCCGGAGCGTGAAACGCCAGCGGTTCGGCTCGACAATGCGCCATGCCGTGGCCAGCGCAGGCTCGATCGCGAGGTCCTTGTTGCGCCTGACCAGAGGGTCATAAATGTGGTGGTGCATGTTCGAGGTAAAGCTCTCGGTATGCGCATAGGGGTCCATCGTGGCGATGTCGCCTTGCGAGGACCAGCGCAGTGTCTTGGCCTCTGCTGCCGGTCCAGTTATCAGGGTGCCGATTGTCAGCAGTCCGCCTACCACCAAACCGGCTGTCAGCACTCCCGTGATCCGAAGTTGTGTCATCGCCAATTCCCCACCCGTTATGCGCCCGCTCATCGCTGGTCGCGCTGCCACCAAGAACTCGTTGCCACGCAGAGATTGCACGCCCCGCATGATGCCTCGGAGCAAACTATGGACCAAACCGAGTATGGTTCCAACCGGAACTTTATGGATCCAGTCGTATGCTTCGTCGGCTTGATGTCACGGCCAGGAAGCGATCACGGTGACAATAGGGGAGTGCTGGATGCCATCAAAGCGCCAAGGCTAAGTCCGGACTGGCGCTCGCCTTTAGATCATCCCGCATTGAGATGGATTCCATTTCAATGCGGAAAGATGATCGATCATAAAAAGATAGAGCATTGCGTGCTCACAAAACCGGTACCCACTTTTGTGCGCTATGCTCTAAATCGCGGGTGGCGTCGGAACCTGCGCATGCATCTCCAGCATGGCCTGATTTTTGATCTTCCGCTTGAAGAGTTTGCCAGTCGGCGAGCGCGGCAGCTCTTTGCAGAAGTCTATTGATCGCGGGCACTTGATGGCCGACAATTTTGTGCGGCAGAAAGCGATCAACTCCTGTGACAGCTCGTCATTTGGCTGCAGCCCGTCGACGAGTTGAACGACCGCTTTGACTTCCTCGCCAAACTCTTCATTCGGAATTCCGATCACCGCAGCATCGAGTACAGCCTCATGTTGCAGAAGGAGGTGCTCGACCTCTTGCGGGTAGATGTTCACGCCGCCAGAGATGATCACGAATGACTTCCTGTCCGTCAGATAGAGATAACCTTCGTGGTCGACGCGCCCGATGTCGCCGAGCGA
>JBOFFB010000557.1:0-14248 GCA_051648385.1 Allobosea sp. | reverse complement strand
CACGGCCGCGCCGCTGCCGAAGCTGCCGCCGAAACCGCACGCAAGACGTTCGAGGAAGGCACGATGGCAAGCGACTTGCCGTCTGTCGAGTTGTCTCAAGGTGAGATGTCAGCTGGCCTCGGGCTGCTGAGTGCCTTCGTCAAGGCGGGCATCGTGCCCTCCACCGGAGAGGCTCGGCGGCAGATCAAGAGCGGCGGCCTCAGGCTGAATGACGAAGTCGTCACCGACGAGCGCGCCAACCTCTCGCCCGGCGATTTCAACAGCGATGGCATCGCCAAACTGTCGATGGGCAAGAAGAAACATGTGCTGCTGAAGCTGGTGTGAAGGCGGCATTCGCTGCGCGAACAGGCGATGTCTGGATTCCGGGTTCTCATCCGCTTCGCTTCTGAGCCCCGGAAAAGCGAAAAAGGTTGCGCGCGTTTCCGGGGCCGAGCAGCGACAGCGGATCGGAACCCGGAATCCAGGCATTGCCTGTTCGCGCAGCGAACGCCGAATCCCTCACGCCGTGCGGCGCAGCAGACTCACGTAAAATCCGTCCGTGCCGCAGCGCAGCGCTGTCAGTTGCAAGCCATGGCCTTTGGCCGAGATGAACGAAGCGAGGCCGCCGAGGCCTGCCTTGTCGGCCACAGCACCGGGCTCGATCACCTCGAAACCGGAATGGCGCGCCAGGAAGGCTTCTACCGCGTCGTCGTTCTCTTCCGGCAAGAGCGAGCAAGTGACGTATGCGATCCGTCCGCCCTTCTTGGTGAGGCGGGCTGCACGATCCAGCACGATGGCCTGCTCCTTGATGCGCTCGGCCAGCGCACCGGGACGCAAGCGCCACTTCGCATCCGGATTCCGCCGCCATGTGCCAGAACCCGTGCACGGCGCATCGATGAAGACAAGATCGGCGAGCCCATCGATATCCGCAACAGCATCATCGTTGCGCAGCTTGGGTGAGCGCACCTGAACGTTGCGGGCACCGGACCTCGTCACGCGCTCATAAAGCGGCGCAAGGCGACGGCTGTCATTTTCGGTAGCGATGATCTGACCACGATTTTCCATCAATGCCGCAAGTGACAGCGTCTTGCCGCCAGCTCCCGCGCAAAGGTCGACAGCGAAATCGCTGGGGCTGGCAAGCGACAGCCGCGCAGCCAGCTGCGAGCCTTCATCCTGCACCTCGAACAGGCCATCGAGAAAGGCCTTCTCGGTCTGCAGCGATGGTCCGCGTCCGTCATCACCTGCATAAAAGCGCAGGCCGTCGAGCGAATATGGAGCTTCTTCCGGTTTGAGGTGCGCGAGTTCCTCCTTGAGTTTCTTGCGCGTGGTCTTGAGTTCGTTGACGCGAATATCGATCGGCGCGCGGGCAGCGAAGGCAACAACCTCCTCGACAGCATTTTCGCCAAATGCGGCTTGCATCGAAGGCCAGATCCATTCAGGCGCATCGGCGCGGATATGCTCCGGCGCGTCATCGAGCGAACCAGACAATCTGGCATGCTCCTCATCCGACAGTGCATCAGGCGCATGCCGCTCGCCGGAGAACATCTTGGAGATGGCCGGCAGCTCCATTCCGCGCTGCAGCTTGAGTGCACCTGCCATCACGGCGCGCGGTGTTTCCGCGCCCATAAGCCAAGCGGCGGAGGAGCGACGGCGCAAGCCGTCATAAACAAGGCTGGCAATCGCTGCGCGGTCCTTGGAGCCTGCAAAACGGTGGCTGAGACCCCAATCCTTCAGCGCGTCGGGCGCGGGGCGCTTGCGTTCGATCAGATCGGTCAGGACTTCGATGGCGGCCTGGATGCGTGCGGCTGGTGTCATAGCGATCTGTTCAGTTTTTCATGGTTGAGATGGGTGCAACACATTGCCGTCACAGTTTGGCGTGACGGGAGTGTCGTGTATCCACAGGGCGTTGTGAGGGCTTTGGACCCAAACGTCATCCAAGTCGATCCCAATCGTGCATCTGCTGCCAGATGTGCCGCAATTTCGTGAAGGACTGAGCCCATGACCAAATTCTTGAAACTCTCCGCCGCCGCCCTGCTCGCCGCTTCGCTCGCCGCCTGCGCGCAATCGACTGCACAGAACTTCGATCCTCCGCCAGCCAAGCGCGTCGACGCCAAGACCAATCTGGAATCCGGACGCCGCTGATCAACGTGGATCGAAAAACAAAGAAAAGGCCCGGTCAAGCCGGGCCTTTTGCGTTTGCCAGTGTAATCAGCGACGCGCGTTGCCGGCCATGACCATTGTCCAGTAGGCACCGCGCGAGGTGTTGACCACCGCAACGCCGATGCGGGTCATGTCTGGTGTCTGCATGTTCTCGGCATGCTTGTACGAAGCAACCCACATCTGCATGGTCTGGGCGAATGAGCGCGTGCCCCAGGCGATGTTCTCGACAGCGGGCGCGCGGCCCACGCCGTTCGACAAAAGCCGGGAACGGAAATCGCCACCGGCATCGTGGCTCATGACACCCTGTTGCGCCATGGCAACGCTCTGGGCGCGGGCCGCTGCGGTCACTGCCGCGTCGAACCTGACTGGGCCAAGCCCAAGGGAGCGGCGATAGCCATTGACGCTCGCCAGCACTTCGGACTGATTGACATTGGCACTCGATGGCGCATCGGCACTGACGCTGCTGGTCCAGGTCGAGCCCGTGACGTCGGCGGTCGAAACACAACCACCCAACATCGCGCCCATGACAAACACGGCTGCAGTCGAGAAAATCCTAAGTCTCATGACGAAATCTCCGTTGCCACTTTATCAAAGCGCATGCGGCTTGAGATCAGGTAAAGGAGATGAGGCGAATTTGAGTGACCCTGGCGTGGCCATAAAAAGGCGGTTGTCGACGCACGCTCAGACACGGTCTCAACCCCTGCCGCCCGGATAGTTGGGGCTTTCACGCGTGATCATCACGTCATGCACATGGCTTTCGCGCAAGCCAGCCGATGTGATGCGGATGAAGCGGGCCTTGTCCTGATAGTCGCGCAGATCCTTGCCGCCGACATAGCCCATTGCCGCGCGAAGCCCGCCTGCGAGCTGGTGCAGCACGCCGGACACGGGGCCCTTGTAGGCCACCTGCCCTTCGATGCCCTCGGGCACCAGCTTCAGCGCGTCCTTGATGTCCTGCTGGAAGTAGCGGTCTGCCGAGCCACGCGCCATTGCGCCAACCGAGCCCATGCCGCGATAGGATTTGTAGGATCGGCCCTGATAGAGGAACACATCGCCCGGCGTTTCGTCCGTCCCTGCAAGCAGCGAGCCGACCATCGCGCACGATGCACCTGCCGCCAGCGCCTTGGCGAAATCACCGGAATACTTGATGCCGCCATCGGCGATCACCGGCACGCCCGCCTTCTGCGCTGCGGAGACCGCGTCCATGATGGCGGTGAGCTGCGGCACGCCGACACCAGCCACAATGCGCGTCGTGCAGATCGAGCCCGGCCCGATGCCGACCTTGACCGCATCCGCGCCCGCATCGATCAGCGCCTGAGCGCCGCCCGCAGTCGCGACATTGCCGGCGATGACCTGCACGGCATTCGACAGCTTCTTGACGCGCGCCACG
This sequence comes from Allobosea sp., assembly GCA_051648385.1. GTDB lineage: Bacteria > Pseudomonadota > Alphaproteobacteria > Rhizobiales > Beijerinckiaceae > Allobosea. Next base: position 10,722 of record JBOFFB010000557.1, on the reverse strand, counting down.
CTGGCCAGAACGCCGGCGGAATGGCCATGAGCCGTATCGACCACAATGATGTCGACGCCCGCATCGATGAGAAGCTCCGAGCGGGCAAAGCCTGAATCGCCGGTCGTGGTCGCTGCAGCAACCAGCAAACGCCCCTGCCCGTCCTTCGCGGCGTTCGGATGCGCCACCTGCTTTTCGATATCCTTGACCGTGATCAGCCCGATGCACCGGAAATGCTCGTCGACCACCAGCAGCTTCTCGATGCGAAACTGGTGCAGCGTGCGCTTGGCCTCGACTTGGGTCACACCTTCCCGAACCGTGATCAGCCGGTCCTTGGTCATCAGTTCGGCGACCAACTGGGCCGGGTTGGACGCGAAGCGCACATCGCGGTTTGTGAGGATGCCGACAAGCTTGCCCTTGTGGCCTGCCGGGCCGCGCTCGACCACAGGCACGCCTGAAATGCGGTTGCGCTTCATGATTTCAAGCGCGTCGGCCAGGGTCTCATCCGGGAAAATAGTGATCGGGTTCATCACCATGCCCGATTCGTACTTCTTGACCTGCCGAACCTCAGCGGCCTGCAAATCCGCATCGAGATTGCGATGGATGACGCCGATTCCGCCAGCCTGTGCCATGGCAATGGCCATGCGCGATTCGGTGACGGTATCCATTGCGGAAGCGACAAGTGGCAGGTTGAGCGCGATGGATTTCGTCAGTTGCGTGCGGATGTCGACATCGGCAGGCATAACATCGGACGGGCCTGGCTCCAGCAGCACATCGTCGAAAGTGAGGCCTTCACGGATCGCGGTTTCTGCAAACTGGGCCATGGGTCAACCTTTCGGGTATGGGACTCGGGCGGCGATTGACACCCTTGGTTGACGCGTTCGGCTAGCATGCATGGAACGAGAGTCAAAGGTCAAAGAGTATGCGACGGGGACTTGTCCATGGCTGGAACTCGTCCTTCTACCAGCTCAGAAGAAGGATTTTTGGGCGAACAACTCGCGATCCTCATACTGGATGCGCCTGAGGAGGCGCTCCAGCTCAAGCGGTCCGCACGCGGCCATTCGCCGTCTGGCGCATGCCACAATTGGTTCTTATGTCGGGGTAACAGGAGGTTTCCGCGATGTCCGATGCCGCCCTTGCTACCTGCCAACCCCGCCCTTTCCGGCCACCGGCGCCGCAGCCGCACGCTGACCAGCTCAACCGTCTGCAGTTGTTGCTCGCGCTCCGGCGCAATCCGCTGACAATTTGGCGTCGTGCGCATTTCGAGGAGTTGAGCCTGTCCGGGCCCGGCATGTTCGGATATGGTGTGTTTCTGGCCGATCCGGCCGCAATCCGGCATGTCCTCGTCGACAATGTCGCGAACTATCGCAAGGATGACTTGCAGATTAAAGTCTTGTCGCCCGGCCTCGGCGATGGCTTGCTGACAGCGGAAGGTGATGCCTGGAGGCGGGCGCGACGCACCGTTGCCCCGCTGTTCACACCTAAACGCGTTGCCGTGCTGGCTGAAGCGATGAAGCCACCAGTCGATGCCCACGTGGCGCGGCTCATGCGGCGAAGACCCGGCCACGTGCTCGATGTTTCGCAGTTGATGACCACGCTGACCTATGATGTGTTGGCGGAGACGCTGTTTTCCAATGTCATCAGCGGCGGCGCAGCGGCGTTCGGCGCAGCGCTGTCCCGCTATTTCGAGACGCAAGGACAGATCGATCCTCTCGACATCTTCAATGCGCCCTCATGGCTGCCACGCATCGGGCGCATCCGGGCGCAACCCTCGATCAATTTTTTCGAGCGGACGGTGCGCGAGATCGTGGCCAGCCGGACCGGGTTGATCGAACGCGGTGATACGCCACCGCCGGACCTGCTCAGCGCGCTGATTGCTGCACGCGATCCGGAAAATGGCAACGGCCTCAGCGATGTCGAGATCGGGGCCAACATCGTGACCTTCATCGGTGCCGGGCACGAGACCACGGCGAATGTGCTGACATGGTCACTCTATCTGCTCGCGCGCGCGCCTCACATCCGCGAGGAGGTCGAGCGCGAGGCGACCAACGCTGGCGATGATGTGGTGGCTGCAGCGCTGGATGGGAACAGATTGGCCATGACCCGCGCCGTGATCGAGGAGGCCATGCGGCTTTATCCGCCCGTGGCGACGCTGACGCGAAGTGCAAAAGAGGCCGACACTGCGGTGGGCATCGACATACCCAAGGGCGCACTGGTGGTGATCCCGCCCTATGTCATTCACCGCCACAAGAAACTATGGGACCAGCCGAACAGTTTCGTGCCCGAGCGCTTCCTGCCCGGCCAGCGCATCGACCGCTTCGCGTATCTGCCGTTCGGCGCAGGCCCTCGCATCTGCGTCGGCATGCAGTTTGCCATGGTGGAAGCAATGATCGCGCTATCGACACTGACGCGCGCGCTGCGTTTCGACTATGCTGCCGACAGTGAGCCCGAGCCGATGCAGCGCATCACGCTCAGGCCCAAGGACGGCATGCCAATGACGGTGTCCGCGAGGTAAGCCGGATCAGTTCTGCTTTTCAAGCGAGAAATCGCGTCGAGCAGTGATGATGCCGATCGAATAACCCGCGACCACATCCACAAGCGTGAGGAAAGTCAGCACAAGAAAGGTGCCAGTGCCGCAGCGGGCAACCAGCAGGAATGCCAACCCGCAACCGATGAAGACGCAAAGCGACAGGCCATGGTTGATCAGCGACGTCGCACGCGGACTTGTCGCCGTCATCAATTCGATGAACAGCGTGGCGATGCCAACAAGGATGATCCCGTCCGACAGGGTGATCGTGACCTGCGCACCCGATGGCAGGCCAAAACCGATCAACCGCGTATCGATCGGCATGCCCGCGACCACGACTGTCGCAATGTAAACCGCAACGGCGACAATCATGAATGGGATCAGGCGCAACATGTGGTCACCTTGTTTGCTGTGGCTGGCGCATATTTACAACAGATGCTCGCCATGTATACGGCCAGCCTCCCGGCGATAGCCAGTGGCCAAAACGTACATCTCGGAGGAATCGGCGCGGCTGGCGGCAGGCTTGAGGTTGCGCACCAGCGTGAAATCACGCTTCAACTCGCTGAGCAACGGTCCGGTTTCGCCACCCTGAAACAGTTTGCAAATGAAGAAACCGCCCGGTGCCAGCACTTCGTGGGCAAATTCGAGCGCTGCTTCCGCCAGCCCGATGATCTTGAGATGGTCGGTCTTCTTGTGGCCGGTGGTGTTGGCCGCCATGTCGGACATCACACCATCGACGGGGCCTCCGAGCATGTCCTTCAGGCGCTGCGGCGCGGCTTCATCCATGAAATCCATCTGGATAATCTCGCAACCCGGCACATTGTCGACCTCGAGCAAGTCGATGCCGATGATCTTGCCCTTACCGGACTTGATGTTGGTGCGCTCACCCGCGATCTGGCACCAGCCGCCAGGCGCACAGCCAAGATCGACGAGTTTCTGGCCCGGTTTCAGGAATTTCACCTTGTCGTCCATCTCGGACAACTTGAAGGCGGCGCGCGAGCGCAGGCCCTGTTCCTTGGCGCGCTTGACGTAGGGATCGTTGAGTTGTCGGCGCAACCAGAGTTGCGACGAGTGCGACAGCTTGCGCGAACGCTTGACCTCAACCTTGAGATCGCGTGACCCGCCGCTTTTGGAGCCACCGGTTTTGGAGCTCCCACCCTTGTTGCCGTCGCCACTCATGATGGCCTCCGGCGCCAGACGCCGTCTTCGTACATCATCTTGAGCAGGATGCCTTCGCGCAACCCGCGGTCGGCGATGCGCACCATCGGGCTGGGAAACAGCCGGCGGATCGCCTCGAAGATTGCGCAACCGGCAAGGACCAGGTCGGCGCGCTCGGTGCCGATGCAAGGGTTGGCGGAACGCGCCTCATAGTCCATCGCCAGAAGATCCCGCATCACGTCCGACACATCTTCGCTCTTCATCCAGAGGCCGTCGACCTTGCGCCGGTCATAGCGCTCCAGTTTCAGGAACAACCCTGCCACGGTCGTCACGGTGCCGGAGGTGCCAAGCAGATGAAAGCCGCGCCGGGTGATGGCCGCCTTGGCGCGCTGGTGAAACTTTGCAAGAGCAGTCGTTGCCTCCGCCACCATATCCTCGAACAGTTCAGGTCCGACGCTGACACCGCCGTGGCGCTCGGCCAGCGACACGACACCCATCGGAATCGACTCCCATGTCTGGATGCGGTCGGCGGCGCTGCGCCCGGAAGAGCGCCCACCCAACCAGACAATTTCGGTCGAGCCGCCGCCAATGTCGAAGACGATGGTGGCATCCGCATCGGGCGCGGCGAGCGCTGCACAACCTGTCACCGCCAGAACAGCCTCGGTCCGCTGGTCGACCACTTCCAGCACCAGCCCGGTCTGGCCGGCCACGCGCGCCACGAACTCACGGCCATTGCTGGCAGCGCGGCACGCCTCGGTTGTCACAAGCCGGGAGCGGGTCACACCACGCAGTTTCATCTTGGCGCTGCAGGCGGCGAGAGCCTCAAGGGCGCGCTCCATGGCCGGTTCACCAAGCTTGCCGTTTGCCGACAAGCCTTCGCCGAGACGCACGATGCGCGAGAAGGCATCGACCACGCGAAAGCCATGTTGCGCGGGCTGGGCTATCAGCAGACGGCAATTGTTGGTGCCGAGATCGAGCGCGGCGTAATTTTCTGCCCGGCGCGCAGCCGAATGTGATGCCTCATCACGTATGGTGGCGCGATCAGGCGGTCGCGGCGCGCCAGGCTGTGGCCTGTCGTCCATTCCCACGGGTGCAATCCTTGTATGAGGCGCTCAGCCTTGCGGCGATCACCTTGTTCGTATCCAACCTATCGCGGATCAGGCTCTGGCTGCAACAGGCATCGCACCGATGCCACCAGGACCACGCATGGCCTTTACGCGCTGGCGTTGCGCCTCGCGTGCCCGGATGACTGAAGATTGCATGCGTGTGCACAGCGCTTTCGGCGAAATCGGTTTGGCGAGAATATCATGGATGCCAAGCTTGATGGCGAGATCGACCGTCGCCTTGCTTGGGTTATTGAGCGTCAGGATGATCGGCGTATCGCGCTTCGAAGTTTCCGGGCTGGTGCGGGCAAGCCTGATGAAATCCTCTCCGGAGAGCATCGGCATATCCCATTCGAGAATGACGATGTCTGGAACCAGCGTCGTGTACTGCCCAAGCGCTTCCGCGCCATCAGTCGCCTCGATGATGCGTTTGATGCCGGCGCGCAGCAGGATTTCGCGCACGATCCGGCGCATATGAATGCCCGGCTCCGCTACCAGGACCACAAGGTCCGGCAATTTTGGCAGTTCTGACATTTTTATTTACGCCCACACAACGCAACACCCACACCATCGCTAGCAGCGATGATTTGACATCCCGTTACCAAGACGCCTTTGTTTTTATCTCCCGGCGTTGGCTTATCGACGCCAGACGCAACACATCGCAGTGGAGGCCAGCATGATCATCGAGGCACAGGAGCGCTACGTGATGGCGCTGGATCAAGGCACGACCTCGACCCGCGCCATCCTGTTCCGCCCCGACGCGACGATTGCTGCGGTGGCGCAGAAGGAATTTGCCCAGCACTATCCGGCATCAGGCTGGGTCGAGCACGACGCGGAGGATATCTGGGCCAGCGCTGTGTCCGTCATGCGCTCCGTGATGCGCAAGGTCGCGGCAAAGGCCAGCCAGATCGCGGCGATGGGCATCACAAACCAGCGTGAGACAACCGTCATCTGGGATCGTGCAAACGGCAAGCCAATTGCGAACGCCATCGTCTGGCAGGACCGGCGGACAGCCGACATCTGCCACCACTTGCAGCAGGATGGGAACGAAGCGCTGGTTCGCGAACGCACTGGCTTGCTGCTCGACCCGTATTTCTCCGGCACGAAGGGCGCATGGCTGCTCGATAATGTGCCGGGCGCGAGGGCGCGTGCCCAGCGTGGCGAGTTGGCTTTCGGCACCATCGACAGTTTCCTGATCTGGCGGCTGACGGGCGGCCGAGTCCATGCCACAGATGCGACCAACGCCTCGCGCACGATGCTGCTCAATATCCACAACGGCTCATGGGATGCCGATCTGCTCAAGTTGCTCCGTGTGCCGCCTTCACTCTTGCCGCAGGTGCGTGATTGCACCGCCGACTATGGCGTGACGGAGCCGAAACTGCTCGGCGGTGCCATCGCGATCCGGGGTGTTGCTGGTGACCAACAGGCGGCCACTGTTGGCCAGGCCTGCTTTGAGCCGGGCATGATGAAATCCACCTATGGCACGGGCTGCTTCGCACTCCTGAACACCGGCGAAATTGCGATCGCGTCGCGCAACCGCCTCCTGACCACGATCGCCTATCAGTTCGGCGGCAAACGGACATACGCCCTCGAAGGCGCGATCTTCATGGCCGGTGCGACCGTGCAATGGCTGCGCGACGGGCTCAGGCTGATCAAGCGTGCGGCAGACACCGGGCCGATGGCGGAAGCGGCGGACCCGGCACAATCGGTGGTGATGGTGCCGGCCTTCGTCGGACTTGGTGCGCCCTACTGGGACCCGGACGCGCGCGGGGCCATCTTTGGCATGACCCGCAACACCGGCCCCAACGAGTTGGCCCTTGCTGCATTGGAGGCTGTCTGCTTCCAGACGCGGGACCTGCTGGACGCGATGAAGGCGGACTGGAGTGCCGAGCGCAAGACCGTTCTCAGGGTGGATGGCGGCATGACAGCATCCGACTGGACGATGCAGCGGCTGGCCGACACACTCGACGCGCCAGTCGACAGGCCCAAAGTCATGGAGACGACGGCGCTGGGCGCGGCCTACCTCGCCGGACTTGCCAGTGGTTTTTATCCGGAGCCTGCCACTTTTGCGAAACGCTGGCGGCTCGACAGGCGCTTCTCGCCAACAATGCCGCCGGATCGGCGCGAAGCACGCTACGCCCTCTGGCAAGACGCCGTGAGGCGCACCCGCAGCAAATTGACATAGTTGTCATCATTGCCGTCTCGATGCTGTTACCTTAACTTGCATTCAATTCGGCAATGTATGGACCACCATGGTTTCGCGTCTTGACCTCGATCTTCTGAAGACCTTCGTGACGGTGTCGGAGACCGGTAGCCTGACCCGTGCAGGGGAACGGCTGCTGATCAGCCAGCCGACTGTCAGCCTTCAACTCAAGCGCCTGGAAGAAGGTCTCGGTCGCCGCCTGATGGAGCGCTCCGCGCGCGGTGTGCAGCTGACCGCCGATGGCGAGACGTTGTTATCCTACGCGCGGCGCATCCTGGCGCTGGCAGATGAAGCGCTGGGGCGCATCAGCGAACCGGTGATCAAGGGCCTCGTCAGGCTCGGCACGCCAGAGGATTTCGCCACGACACATCTTTCTGGCGTGCTGGCACGTTTCGCCCAAAGCCATCCGAATGTGGCGCTGGAGGTGACCACCGATCTGACGCTGAACCTGATCGAGCGCTTTCGCCAAGGCGAGTTCGATCTGGTGCTGGTCAAGCGAGAGCCGATGGGGCCGACGGACGGCGTACGCGTCTGGCGCGAGCCGCTGGTCTGGGCCGGCATCCGCCCGGAGATTTTTCAATCCGGCATCCAGTTGCCATTGGTCGTCTCCCCGCACCCATGCGTTTATCGCAAACGTGCGACAGCAGCCCTCGACGAGGCAGGCCGAGCCTGGCGCGTGGCCTACACCTCGACATCGCTGGCTGGCGCGCAGGCGGCAGTACGCGCCGGGCTCGGCATCGCCGTGCTGCCCAAGGAAATGGTGCCGGATGACTTCTACATCATCGACACCGCCGAGGGCGCGCCCGACCTCTCGGACACCGAAATCGCGTTGATGCAGGCAGGGCAATTGTCGCTCCCGGCACAACGGCTGGCCCAGCACATCATGCGATCGCTTGAAAAGAAGGAAACTGCACATTGAGCAAGATGCCGACCGGCCATGCAGGCCCGCGCCAATGACGCTGCCGCTTCACGGTGTGCGCGTGCTGGACTGCTCCAATGTGCTTGCTGGCCCGTTCTGCGGCTACAATCTGGCGCGCATGGGGGCCGAGGTCGTGAAAATCGAGAACCCGGATGGTGGCGATCTCGCGCGCCGCCTCGGAGCGGATCCCGTCATGGCCGCAAAGCTGATGGGGTTGTCCTTCGTTGCAGTGAATGCCGGCAAGCAATCTGTCGCGCTCGACCTCAAGAGTGCGACTGGCAAGGAGGCCTTCCTGCGCCTGGTCGAGCGCTTCGATGTGGTGCTGGAGAACTTCCGCCCCAAGGTGATGGAACGGCTCGGGCTGTCCTACGAGGTACTGGCCGCGCGCAATCCCAAGATCATCTACTGTGCCATCTCGGGGTTTGGGCAGAACGGCCCCTGGGCTGGCCGCCCGGCCTATGACCAGATCGTGCAGGGGCTGTCAGGCGCAATGAGCGTCACGGGGGATGCAGGCACCGCGCCGCTGCGTACCGGCTTTCCGATTTCCGACACGATTGCCGGGCTGACGGCGGCCTTTGCCATCTCGGCGGCGCTCGTCGAGCAGCGCACAACGGGGCGCGGTCGCAGCATCGATGTTTCGTTGCTGGAGGCAACGCTCGCCGCCATGGGCTGGGTCGTCTCGAACCATCTTAATGGCGGCGTGGACCCAGAACCGATGGGCAACGAGAATGTCACGGCGTCACCGTCCGGCACCTTCCGGACAGCCACCGGGCTACTCAATATTGCTGCGAACGAACAGAAACAGTTTGAATCCCTGTGCGACATCGTTGGCAGACCTGATCTAATTTCCGACGCCCGTTTCGCCGACCGGCAATCGCGCAAGACAAACCGTGCCATCCTCAAGACAGAACTTGAAGCGGCCCTTTGCACTCGCCCTGCCGACCAATGGGAAGCCTTGTTCAACGCGCGCAGCGTGCCTGCGGGATGCGTGCTCACTGTGCCGCAAATCCTTGGCGAGCAACAATTGGCAGGGCGCGATTTCGTCGAAGAGCTGGCTGGCGAAACCTCGGCGGGCCATGCCCTTCGTATCACACGGCCAGGTTTCAGGTTCGAAGAGGGCTTCCCCACGCCCTCGCCGCCACCGGAACTAGGCCGGGATACCACGCATTGGCTTCGGGAGATTGGCTATGGCGACAATGAAATCGCAGCCATCGTGGGGACGAGGCGGCCACTGTAGCATCCTTGGTGGCACATGGCGTCGTGGCCTTGGCCATGCACGCAGCCTAAAGTGGTCCACGAGCGGACTTGATCGAGCAGGGCAATCGCTTGAAGTCGACGTTTTGTGAGATGCCGGGCGTCGCCCACCTTCTCCCGCAAGGAGAGAAGGATCAAATGCCACCCATTGTGGCACATATTGGCTTCAAGCGATTGCCCTGCCTGATCGAGGTCGTGCTTGAAGCGCAGGCCTGAATGCTCACGGATCAATAGCTTATCGCGGCAAGTTCGCGCAGACGTTCGGGCGTTGTCGCCGGGTAGCCGAAGAACTCGAGATAGGCCGGGATCATTTCGAACAACATGTCGATGCCAACCTGCACCGAGCAGCCGCGGGCGCGTGCTGCAACGAGGAACGCTGTCATTTCCTGTTTCATGACAACCTCGCCGACAAAACTGGCAGGCGAAATGCGCGCGATGTCGACCGGCATCGGATCGCCTGCATTCATGCCAAGCGGGGTGGCATTGATGATGATGTCGTAACCCTCCGGATCATTGTTGCCAGCCGTGATCCTCAGCGAGGTGTAGTGCAGCGCCAGGCGCCTCGCCAATCCGTCGAGCGTGACGGTGTTGACGTCGAACAGCCCGATCCGGGCAAGCCCTGCCCCGGCCAGCGATGCTGCAATGGCCGAACCCACCCCGCCAGCGCCGATCACCAGCGCGCTCTGGCCGATGACGGGCTGCCCCTTGCGTTTGAGCCCGCGCACAAAGCCTTCGCCATCGAACATGTCGCCGATCAGCGCGCCATCAGTGCGACGTGTGACAGCGTTGCAGGCGCCTGCGATCTTCACAGCCACAGATGTCTCGTCCAGCAGGTCCAGTACCGGGCTTTTGTGCGGCATGGTGATCAGAGCGCCGTGGACATTCGACATGGCGAAAATCTGGGGAAACGCGACCGCAAAGTTCTCCGCCTTGACGCCGAGCGGCACAACGCAAGCATCAAGACCAATGCTGTCGAAATACGGATTGTAGATCATCGGCGCTTTGAATGTCGAAGTCGGGTAGCCGACATGCGCGATAATCTGCGTCAGTCCAGTAAGCATCACACTGCCTCCGCCGTGGTCTGAAGCAGCATCATGCGCGGTTAGCCTGCTGCAACGAAGCCCGCGCTCCTCAGTGATCGCATCATGCAGTGAGGATAACTGCTCGTGAAGTGGTTGCCAAATGGCAGGCTAAGTCGACCGATGCCCGAAGGCCTCGCTCACTCGCCCGAATCAGGCACCGTCGTGGCAATGGCATGCGCCGGACGCCCGATGCTGACATAGCGAAAGCCGAATTTTGCCACCTGGGCACGCCTGTAGACGTTGCGAAGGTCAACAAGCAGCGGGTCTGCCATCACACTGCCGAGCCGCTCGAAATTGAGCGCACGGAAACTCTCCCACTCCGTCATGATCACGATCGCATGCGCGCCTGCCGCAGCTTCGTAGGGGCCGGCGTGAAGCGAAACACCGTTGAGAACCTCTTGGGCTTTTTCCATCCCTTTGGGGTCATGACCGCGGATCGTGGCACCGGCGTCCTGCAAAGCCTGAATCACGGCGATGGATGGGGCGTCACGCATGTC
>JBOFFB010000556.1:0-6409 GCA_051648385.1 Allobosea sp. | reverse complement strand
CGAACCATGCGCGCGATGCTCGGCGAATGAGCGGATCAGCGCGACGGCAGTGCCGAAATAACAGAATCCGAGCAAATACTGACAGAATGGAACGCCGCATATGCCAATGATCCAGACCAGCAAAAGCGCCACCCAGATCATATGCCAAGCCCAGGTGACGCGTCGCTTGCCGTCACCAGCCAGCATCGCCGCCGCTTCGTTGTGCCAGAACATGCCCACCGACCAGAACGGGCCAATGACCAGACGCCCGAGCAACGTCGTCTGCGCCTTCACCAGCACCTGACCAATCGGCCCGAGCTCCTTCCAGCCATCGAGCGTCCAGTAGCGACTTTCAGGATCGTCGAGCGGGTCTGTCAGACGTTCGTCGCGATGGTGGGTGAGATGGGAATGGCGGTAGCGCTCGAAGGGCAGCCAGAGCCAGAACGGCGGTGTCGCCAGCGCCGTGTTCAGCCAGCGAAGGCGCGTGGGGTGGCCATGCAGCGCCTCGTGCTGGGCCGAGCCCCACCACGCTGAAAACCACGCAGCCAACGGCAGCCAGAGCCAGAGCGGGATCGCAGCATGGAACCATGTGAGGCCAAGAAACGCGCCAAATATCGTGGCGAAAAGCGCCATGGTTGGCCACTCGACGGCGGCGTTTCGCTCGATCGCAACAGTATCTGTCATGGAGATGGCCAGTCCGCGTAACGCTTCATCTATGCCCCAATTCCTGCGATTCGCCAAAGCTTCGCCAAGCCGCAATTGTGGTCTTCGCCATGGTTTGTTGACGAGACGCGCTTATAACGTTTTGTTGTTGCAAGTGTCCGTACCAATGCGCGAGATATGTCATGTCCGTTGACGAAATCGATCTGAATGCCCTGCCTGACAGCGAACTGGTCGCCCAAGTCCATCTCGACCTGTATGACGGGCTCAAGGACGAGGTCACCGAGGCAGTCCACATCTTCCTGAAGCGCGGCTGGCAGCCTTATGACATCCTCACGCAGGCACTGGTCGAAGGCATGCGCATCGTCGGTGTCGATTTTCGCGATGGCATCCTGTTTGTGCCCGAAGTTCTGATGGCCGCCAATGCCATGAAGGCAGGCATGTTCATCCTGAAGCCGCTATTGGCCGAAACCGGCGCTCCGAAAGTCGGCAAGATGGTGATCGGCACGGTCAAGGGCGATATCCACGATATCGGCAAGAACCTCGTTTGCATGATGATGGAGGGGGCGGGTTTCGAGGTGGTCGATCTCGGCATCAACACCTCGGTCGAAACCTTCCTCGATGCGCTCGAAACTCACCGGCCCGACATCCTCGGCATGTCGGCACTGCTGACCACCACGATGCCTTACATGAAGACCGTGATCGAGACGCTGAAGACCAAGGGCCTGCGTCATGACTATCTTGTCTTTGTCGGTGGCGCGCCAGTCAATGCACAGTTTGCCGAAGCGATCGGGGCGGATGCCTATTGCCGCGATGCCGCCGTGACAGTGGAAACTGCCAAGACGATGCTGCATCAGCGCCGGGCTGCTTGAGCAAGCCATCAGGAGGGCGGTGCCATATGAACGGCAAAACCCTTGTCATCGCCTGCGGGGCACTGGCGCGCGAACTCGTCGCAGTGAAAGCGCTGAATCATCTCGACCATCTGGAGATCAGCTGCCTGCCTGCAATCCTGCACAACAGGCCTGAAGAGATTGCGCCGGCCGTGCTTCGCAAGATCAGGTCGGCACGTGGCCAATACCGCTCCATCCTGTGCCTTTATGGCGATTGCGGCACTGGTGGCGCTCTCGATGCCATGCTGGCCGAGGAAGGCGTGGAGCGCATCGAAGGCGCACATTGTTATGCCTTCTATGCCGGTCTTGAGGCCTTTGACGGCATGATGGAGGAGGAGATCGGCAGCTTCTTCCTGACCGACTACCTTGCCCGCCATTTCGACCGGCTGGTCTGGACCGGGCTCGGGCTCGACCGACACCCCGAACTGCGCGATGACTATTTCCGGCACTACAAGCGGGTGGTGTATCTGGCGCAGAGCAACGATCCGGCCATTGCCGCCAAGGCAACGCGAGCCGCGGCGCGTCTTGCCTTGCCGTTGGAGACGCGCTTTACCGGATATGGGCTGATGTTGCCCTTTCTGAGCCAAGCCGATGCCTGACCTTACGATCCTCTATTGGCGAGACATCCCGGCGCAGGTCATTGCGCGGGCTGGGCGCAGCGCAGCCAGGCGGGAGCTGTCGCGCCGCTTCACCGAGGCCATCGACATGGCGGCGATGAAGAGCGGAGCCAAGGACTCCGACGCCTATCTCGCCGAATGGCGGCGTGGTGCGGCCGTGCCATGCAGTGCCGATCTGGAGGCAGAAGCGACGCGGCTGATGGCAGAGCTGGAGGCGGCCTACGATGCAATCCGGCTGAAGGCACTGGCGCTGAATGGCGGGCATGAGGCAACATGAGCAATCATCTTGCCGTCTTCTCGCCATCGGGCAAGCGCGGGCGCTTTGTGAGCGGCACCAGCTTGTTGCAGGCGGCGCGCAGCCTCGGGGTTGATCTCGATTCGGTCTGTGGCGGGCGCGGCATCTGCGGGCGCTGCCAGATCATGGTCGGCGAAGGTGAACAGGCCAAGCTCGGCATCACCTCTCGCGCTGCCCATGTATCGGCGGCGGGAGAGGTCGAAGCCCGCTTCGAGGCAAAGCGCGGGGCGCTCAAGGTCGGGCGGCGGCTGGGTTGCCAGGCGCTCTTGTGCGGCGATGTCGTGGTCGAAGTGCCGGAGGACAGCCAGGTCCACCGGCAAGTGGTGCGAAAGGCGGCCAGCGAGCGCGCCGTCAGCGTTGATCCGGTAGTGATGTTGCACGCCGTGCAGGTGCGCGAGGCTGACATGCACGAGCCGTCCAGCGACGGGCTGCGGTTGCTTGAGGCGCTGGAGACGCAATGGCGCTTGAAGGGCCTGAACCTGCCACTTGCCGTTCTGACCGGATTGCAAAAAACGCTGCGGCTCGATGGTCATCTGGTCACGGCTGCCGTGCGCCACGGTTCCGAGATCGTTGCGGTCTATCCCGGTGTGCAGACGCGGCTTGCAGGCGTTGCCATGGACATCGGCTCGACCACCATCGCCGCCCACCTTTGCGATCTCGCGACAGGCGAAGTGCTGGCCTCGGCTGGCGTGATGAACCCGCAGATCCGTTTCGGCGAAGACCTGATGAGCCGCGTGTCATACGTCATGCTCAACGACAATGGTGCACACGAGTTGACCAGCGCCATCCGCGAGGGGCTCGATGCGCTGATCGGCACTGTTGCAGCCGACTCCGGTGTTGCCCGCAGCGAGATTGTGGAAGTCACCATCGTGGGCAACCCGGTGATGCACCACCTGTTCTTCGGGCTTGATCCGACCGAGCTTGGCGGCGCGCCCTTCGCGCTGGCGTGGGATGGACCGCTTGATGTGCCCGCAGCCAAACTTGGTCTTCAGATTGCGCCGGGTGCCTATGTGCACGCGCTGCCGTGCATCGCCGGACATGTCGGGGCTGATGCCGCTGCCGTGGTTCTCGCGGAGGGTCCGCACCTGTCCGACGAGATGGTGCTGATCGTCGATGTCGGCACCAATGCCGAAATCATGCTGGGCAATGCCGCGCGCCTGATGGCCTGTTCATCGCCCACCGGCCCTGCGTTTGAGGGTGCGCAGCTGACGGCAGGCCAGCGCGCCGCCCCGGGAGCCATCGAGCGCCTGCGCATCGACCGCGACACGTTCGAGCCGCGCTACAAGGTGATCGGGTGCGACATCTGGTCGGACGAGGCTGGCTTTGCCGAGGCCACCGTGAAGACCGGTGTAACCGGCATTTGCGGCTCCGGGATCATCGAAACATTGGCAGAGATGTACCTGTCAGGCCTCTTGCTGGCCGATGGCGGCATCAACGGCACGCTGGCGGAGCGCACGCCTCGGATACGCGACGAGTATCGCAGCTTTACCTATCTCATCCGCGAGAGCGTCGACGGTGGCCCGCGCATCGCCATCACCCAGCATGATGTGCGCGCCATCCAGCTCGCCAAGGCAGCGCTGCATGCCGGCTGCAAGCTTCTGATGAGCCGGATGGGCGTCAGCGAGGTGACAAAGGTCAAACTCGCAGGCGCTTTCGGCAACCACATCGATCCAGCGCACGCGCTTGTTCTCGGGCTGATCCCCGATTGCGAGGTAAGTCATGTCGAGGCTGTCGGCAATGCGGCCGGGCACGGCGCACGCATCGCGCTGGTCAACAAGGCGGCGCGGGCCGAGATTGCGGCACTGGCGCGGCGCATCGAGAAGATCGAGACGGCGATAGAGCCAGAGTTCCAGGCCGAATTCGTCGCAGCGATGGCTTTCCCGCATGCGGTGGATGGCTACCCGAAACTATCACTCACCGTGCCCCTGCCCGCCCGCGTGATCGGCCAAAAAACCCGCAGGCGCGCCGATCAAAGCGTCGCCGTGACGCCGCCATCGACATAAAGCACGTGGCCGGTCACGAAGCTGGCGGCCGGTGAGACGAGGAACAGGCAAGCCCCGATCAGCTCATCCACCTCGCCCCAGCGCCCGAGCGGAGTGCGCGCGGTCAGCCATGACGAAAACGTCTCGTCGGCCACCAGCGCCTTGTTGAGTTCGGTCGCGAAATAGCCGGGTCCGAGGCCGTTGACGCGGATGCCATGCTTGCCCCAGTCAATTGCCATGCCCTTGGTCAGCATCTTCACAGCCCCTTTGGAGGCGGTGTAGGGCGCGATGTTGGGCCGGCCAAGCTCGCTCTGCACCGAGCAGATGTTGACAATCGCCCCCGTCTTGCGCGGGATCATCGCCTTGGCGACCGCTTTCGCGACGAAGAAGACACTGTCGAGATTTGTCGCCATCAACTCGCGCCAGGTCTCTTCCGGGAATTCGTCGAGCGGCATGCGGCGCTGGATACCGGCATTGTTGATCAGGATGCCGATCGGGCCGACATCACGCTCGATGGCAGCAACACCGCTGGCAACCGCAACCGGATCGGTCACATCGAAGGCTGCGAGATGTGCATTCGCACCCGCCTCGCCAAGCGAAGCGCGAGCAGCCTCGAGCCGCTCGATACTCCGGCCATTGAGCACGACTGTCGCCCCCGCGCCGAGCAGCCCGCGTGCCAGGGCAAGGCCGATGCCAGCACTTGAGCCCGTGACAAGGGCGATCTGCCCGGAAACATCGAAAAGCTGTTGCACCTTGCACCCCCCGCGAATTGCCTGATACCGATATCACAAGGCGCGGTGGCTCCAAGACTGTATCTTGTTGGAAGGCGCATCTGAAGGAGAACTGCGATGCGGGCCGTTGTCATCCATGCCGCTCATGATCTCAGGATCGACGCTGCAAGCGTTAGTGCACCCGGCCCAGGGCAGGTACAGGTTGCGATCAAGGCTGGCGGCATCTGCGGCTCGGATCTCCATTATTATCACCATGGCGGTTTCGGTGTCGTGCGCCTTCTGGAGCCCATGGTGCTCGGCCACGAGGTTGCCGGCATTGTCAGCGCGGTCGGCACCGGCGTCGATCACGTCAAGCCCGGCGACAAGGTGGCGGTGAGCCCGAGCTTGCCGTGCGGTACCTGCCGTTTCTGCCAGCAAGGCCAGCAGCAACACTGCCTCGACATGCGCTTTTATGGCTCGGCCATGCGCTTTCCCCATGTGCATGGTGCCTTCCGCGAGAGTATCGTCTGCGAGGCGATACAGGCGCACAAGGTGCCAGATGGCACAGACCTCACCGAAGCTGCATTCGCCGAGCCTCTGGCGGTGTGCCTGCACGCCGCGCGCCGGGCCGGGCCTCTGCTCGGCAAGCGTGTGCTTGTGACCGGATGCGGCCCGATAGGCGCACTCTCGATCATGGCGGCGCGCGCTGCGGGCGCTGCCGAAGTCGTGGTCACAGACATCGCCTCCAGGGTGCTGGAACTGGCTCTGACCATCGGTGCTGATCAGGCGCTCAATACCGCGGCGGAGCCTGAGGCCCTCAAGCTCTTCGAAGCCAACAAGGGCCATTTCGATGTGCTGTTCGAGGCATCCGGCAACCAGCGTGCGCTGGTGGGGGCGCTACCTGCACTCAGGCCCGGCGCGGTGATCGTACAGCTTGGCATCGGCGGCGAGATGACGTTGCCGATGAACATGATCGTTGCCAAGGAGTTCGAGCTGCGCGGCACGTTCCGGTTCCACGAGGAGTTCGCGCTTGCTGTCGACATGATCAGCCGCCGGGCCATCGATGTGCGCCCGCTGCTGACCACCTCATTTCCCATCGAGGAGGCAAAGCAGGCGTTCGAGTTGGCGTCCGATCGCTCGAAGGCCATGAAGGTGCAACTGCGTTTCGGCTGAACCGGAGCAAGGCTCAGCAAATGGTTCAGCTGCCGTTCTGCTCCAGCCTGAGTGTCGGCAAGCCAATGCCAGTGGCTTCGAAACCGCCATCGACGGAGATGAC
>JBOFFB010000555.1:0-1585 GCA_051648385.1 Allobosea sp. | reverse complement strand
ATGACTACCTGATCAACGCGCTTACCCATATGCGATAGCCCTGCCGCAAGGAGGAGGGGAATCACACCAGCATCCCCATCGGATTCTCGACATACTTCCTGAACGCCGCCAGCGCTTCCGCACCAAGCGCACCATCGACGGCGCGGTGGTCGGTGGAGAGCGTTACGCTCATCACGGTGGCGATGCCGAGCGTTCCGTCGGCTTTCACCACCGGCCGCTTCTCGCCGGCCCCGACCGCGAGGATCGTCGCGTGCGGCGGGTTGATCACAGCGCAGAAATCCTTGACGCCGAACATGCCGAGATTGCTCACGGCGGTGGTGCCACCCTGATATTCGTCGGGCTTGAGCTTGCGGTTCTTGGCGCGTGCCGCCAGGTCCTTCATCTCGTTGGAGATTGTCGACAGCGTCTTGTGGCACGCGTCGCGGATGATCGGCGTGATTAGCCCGCCGGGGATCGATACGGCGACGCCGACGTCGGCATGCTTGTGTTTGAGCATGGAGTTATCGGTCCAGCTTGCGTTTGCATCCGGCACCGCTCGCAGGGCCATGGCCCAGGCCTTGATCACCAAGTCATTGACCGAGAGCTTGTAGGCCGGTTTACCGTCGATGGCAGGCGCTGCGGCATTGATCTGCTCGCGCAGGCTGAGAAGCGCGTCGAGGTTGCAGTCGACCGTCAGGTAGAAATGCGGCACGGTCTGCTTGGATTCCGTCAGGCGGCGCGCAATCGTCTTGCGCATGCCATCATGCGGGATTTCTTCATAGGAACCCGGCGCGAACAGCTTTTTGGTCGCTTCGTCCGACGGGCCGGTGGCCATAGCGGGCTTGGGTGCAACTGGCGCAGCCACGGATACAGCCGCAGCAGCGACGGCTGGAGCGGCCTTCGCCGTACCGCCAGACTGCGCCGCCTTCACATCGCGCTCGACCACGCGTCCATGTGGGCCGGAGCCGACAACGGCTGAGAGGTCGATGCCGAATTCCTTGGCCATGCGCTTTGCGAGCGGGGATGCGAACAAACGTTTAGTGTCATCCCCGGCAGGGCGCGCAGCGGCCTGGGAAGGGGATCCAGCGACGGGTGCGGCGGTTGGCAAGGCAGGTGGCAAGGCAGGTGGCAAGGCAGGTGGCAAGGCAGGTGGGTTCCCTTCCCGCGCCGGTGGCGCGCCGGGAATGACAGCGGCTGGTGCGGCACTTCCCGCTTTCACCCCAGCCACATCCTCGCCCTCACTCGCAATCATGGCGATGATCTGGTTCACTGGCACATCCTGCGTGCCGTCGGGCACCATGATCTTCGCCAGGATGCCTTCATCGACGGCCTCGACCTCCATGGTCGCCTTGTCGGTCTCGATCTCGGCAAGGATGTCGCCGGACTTGATCTTGTCGCCTTCCTTTTTCAGCCACTTGGCAAGGTTGCCCTTTTCCATGGTGGGCGAGAGCGCGGGCATGAGGATGTTGATGGGCATCAGATCAACCTTCGGCGGTAGGTTCGGGGCCAGGAGACAGGCCCTGGGGAGCGTCGAACGGGAAAAGATCGGAAAGCGGAAAGGAAATAGCGTCGAACGGCGGAAAACTGACAGGTTCCTCACCGCCAG
>JBOFFB010000554.1:0-2494 GCA_051648385.1 Allobosea sp. | reverse complement strand
CGTAAGATGCCAAAGCTTCATTGTAATAATCGCGGTTTATCTGCGCGGCTGATTCTATTGCACGCAACAGAATAATGCCGTTGCTTTCGCCAAGTCTGCTTGGGCTTGTCGCGACAAGACTATCATGCAACCGCAACATGCTGACGGGTGCCTGAACGATCAACATATCCATGAGATAATATGTGTCGAGTTCCGGATCGAGAATAAGCTCCGAGCTGTCGCCGATGGACCGCGTCAGGCGCGCCAGCGTGCGCAAAACCGGGCCGATGGACGACAGGGAGGTTCTGTCGCTGCGAAGCGTTTGCTCAACTTCGGCAATGGACTGTCGAAACTGCTCGGTTGTGTGCGCGTCAAGGAGCCATTTCGAAGCCTCCCGTTTGAGAACCGCAACGTTGCTTTCAATCGACAGGAGGCTGCTGGCATCGCCTGCGCCAAGCGAAGTCTGCAACAGGCTACCCATGATCTGCACTGCAGCGACCGCAGGAACGACGCCGCTGATTTCATTCCTGGCGACCGCAATCGCCTTGTTGTGAGCTGTGACAAGGAAAAAAAGCAAGAAACCGATTGGTATGAGAAACAGCACAATAGGTGCTGCCAGTTTTGCCCGAATGGACTTCATGTGAATCGCCTCAACAGTTACATATGAGACTGTATTGAAAGTGCGTTTCGTGAAGGTTAACCACAATGCCTTGGTGTTATACGGTCTCACGCCTAGGTGCTGGTGGATATCGCCTGTGAGAACGGCAAATCTGCCCGCATCGCATCGCATATCTCCATCACGTGCGGGCGTTCGTGCTCAAGGAAGTCTGAAACAGCCCGCTTAAACCCCGGATGTGCAATGGCGTGGCTCGATTTGGTCAGCACCGGCTCATAGCCGCGTGCGATCTTGTGCTCGCCCTGCGCTCCTGCTTCCACGCGCGCCAATCCAAGGGCAATGGCGTGCTCGATGGCCTGATGGTAGCAAACCTCGAAGTGCAGGAACGGATGGTCCTCACTGCAACCCCAATGCCGACCATAGAGGCAATCTGCGCCCACAAAGTTGATCGCGCCGGCGATGTAACGGCCACCGCGCTTCGCCATCACCAGCACGATCCTGTCGGCGATGCTTTGACCAATCAACGAGAAAAAGGCACGGGTGAGATACGGGCGACCCCATTTGCGCGAACCTGTATCTGTGTAGAACGCAAAGAAATCATCCCAGATGGCTTCCGTCAGATTGCTGCCAGTCAGCCTGTCAATGGTGATGTCATTGGCCAGCGCATCCCGGCGCTCGCGCTTCAGCGCCTTACGCTTTCGGGAAGCCAGCGTTGCCAGGAAGTCGTCATAGGTGCCAAAGCTGTGGTTGAACCAATGGTATTGCACGTCAACCCGGCGCAGCCAGTGCTCACGCTCCATGCGCTCCCATTCGGCGTCTGGCTGAAAGGTGATGTGCGCAGATGAAGCGTTCATCTGGTCGCGCACTGCCAGAATTCCGTTTGCCAGCACCTGCTCGATGACAAGGGCATTCTCGCCAGGGGCGGCCAGCAGGCGGCGACCAGTGGCGGGCGTGAAAGGCGCGGTGACCTGGAGTTTCGGATAGTAGCGCCCGCCAGCGCGCTGGAACGCATCTGCCCAGCTGTGGTCGAAGACATATTCACCCTGGCTGTGTGACTTGAGATAGGCTGGTGCGACACCGACTACGCAGCCGTCTTCATCTTCTGCCACCAGATGGGCTGTGCTCCAGCCAGTGCGTGCGCCGATGGAACCCGATTGCTCCATTGCCAGCAGAAAAGCATGGCAGATGAACGGGTTGGCAGCATCAACCTGACGTGTTGAATCCGTCTCGCCGACAACGCCCGCCGGGCCTGCCCATTGGCTGCAGCGATCCCAGTCACGCGCCGAAATCTCGCTGAGTGAGACGATTGTCTTCAGGCTGACCTTCGCTGGTGGCTTGATCATGGTCAGGGAACGAAGCCCTCGAAAACCATCTGGTCAGCATGGGCGAGCGCAAGTGTGCGGTCCTCCGCCGTGCGGACAGTCCATGTCATGACCGGCATGCCAAGCTGCGATCGGCACAGGTATGGCGCGGCAGATGGCAAATCGCGCACCCGCCAGGAGATGAAGTCGGGCTGAGAGTGGCTGAAGTGCAGCAGGTTTGCCATGGCGTGCTTTTCAGCTGCGCTGCAAGCGGAGTAGTCCGGATAGCTGTAATCCGTCATGGCGACGATCCCGCGCGCGTGATGTGGCGTGAGTGTCTGGAGCTCGGCCACGATGCGCGGATCAAAAGACTTGAGCACGACCGGTGACTGCGACGCACTGACGACTTCGGCCACACGCTGCGTCAGCCGCATGTCACCATCGAAGCGGCTCTTGATCTCGAGCACGAGAGGCACTCGGCCTGCGATCAGACCAAGAAATGCACCGAGCGTGATGATGCGGTCATTGGTGCCGCGCATCGTCAATTGCCCGAGCGCCGCAGCGCTCAGCGCGTCGACGCGGCCAGAAGCGGTCGTCA
>JBOFFB010000553.1:0-6288 GCA_051648385.1 Allobosea sp. | reverse complement strand
GTGCTGTGCCATCCGTAATGGATTATCCGTCTGGCTGCCGCTTCCACCCGCGCTGTGCCGAAGCCATGACGGTCTGCGCGGGAACAATTCCCGTGCTTGAGCGAAAGGGTTCCGGCTTTGCCGCCTGCCACGCCAGCATAGCCGCCATGGAGACGAGCGCTCATGTCTGATGTGCATATCGCCAACCTGGCCACCGACAACCTCGTCACCATCCGTGGCCTGACCCGCGAGTACAGCTCCTCGACCGGCCTGTTCGGCAAGTCGCGCAGCATGCGGGCGGTCAACGATGTGTCGCTCGACGTGCCGCGCGGCAAGGTCACCGGCGTGGTCGGCGAGTCGGGCTGCGGCAAATCCACTCTCGCCCGGCTCGTGCTGCGCCTGATCGATGCCACGTCCGGCACAGTGACCTTCAACGGGACTGACCTCGCAGCCCTCAGTGCCTCCGATCTGCGCAAGCTGCGCCGCAACATGCAGATGGTGTTCCAGGACCCATACTCCGCCATCGACCCGCGCTACAGCATCCGCCGGGCGCTTCTGGAGCCGTTCGAAGTGCAGGGCGTCAAGCTTGGAAAGGCCGAGCAGGATGCTACGATCAGCGCGCTGATCGCCAAGGTTGGCCTCAGCCCGCGCATGGCCGAAAGCTATCCACACCAGTTGTCGGGCGGCCAGAAGCAGCGTGTCGGCATCGCCCGCGCGCTGGCGCTGTCGCCATCGTTCCTCGTGCTGGATGAGCCGACCGCCTCGCTCGATGTCTCGATCCAGGCCCAGATCATCGGCCTGCTCGAAGCGCTGAAGCAGGACCTGGGGTTGACCTACCTGTTCATCTCCCATGACCTCAGCCTCGTGCGCTACTTCTGCGACAGGATTGTCGTGATGTATCTTGGCCGCGTCGTCGAGATCCTGCCCGGCGCTCGTACCGAAGCGCGCCACCACTATGCCCGCGCGCTGATGGACAGCCATTTCGAGCCGGACCCCAAACGCCGCAAGGTTGTGACCCGGCTGGCGGGCGAAATCCCGAGCCCGTTCAACTTGCCGCCCGGCTGTGCCTTTGCGGAGCGTTGCCCTGCTGCCTCCGACATCTGCCGCCGCGAGCGCCCGGTCCTGACCGAAGGCGCGTCAGGCCATCTCGTGGCATGTCACAACCCTGCATAAGATTAAGGCTTGATTGAAACCATGGCCTACACCGTTCTGACTGCTGCCGACGGACTATGCTGCGTTTGAGGGCCGCTCGATCGTGTTCGGCGCTGAAGCCATCACCGAGCGCCGCCACAGCAACACCGACATCGCGGGCTTCATGGATGTGGCGGAGGCGCGAGGGTGGACGGTGATCCATGCACTCAGCGCCTCTGCTCCACCGGCCGGGCGCGTGACCCGCGACGCCTTCGAGCGGCTCACGACCCCGATCCTTGCGATCGATAATCCGATGCCGAGGCAAGTTCTGGTTGCACCGACTGGCGCTGCCTTGCAACCAGATGTGCCTTGTCGTCGATGACGTGGGCCGTTTCAGGCCTTCGGGGCAGGTGCCGGTGCCCAAGCCTGCGACATTGCCTTTGGTGCCGATGAACGCGCTGAACTGCAACGCCAGTCACGCGATTACGCCGCGCGACGGCTGGGTGCGGGTGTGCCTGTCAAGGTGATGCCCATGGCTGGACACGATCACTTTTCGCTTCTGGAAGAACTTGCCAACGGTTCCGGCGTGCTTAGAGCTTTGCGCACAAAAGTGGGTACCGGTTTTGTGAGTACGCAATGCTCTAACTTATCATAATCGATCATCTTTCCGCATTGAGATGGAATCCATCTCAATGCGGGATGATCTAGCGCCGAAGCGCTGGCCCTGGCAGTGTCATCTCGCGTGGCATGAACAGCCTATGCCTGTAGACCTGATACCAGCCACAGCACGCCGCCTCGCATCGGCCTCGGGACGCCGGTGGTTGTGGGCAGGCTGAGCGGCAAGCCGTCACGGGTTCGCACTGCGAGATAGCCGAAGGCTTGCGCCTCAACCAGATCGCCATTCCAGCCTTGCGCCTCGACCGGCTCGACACTGACACCAAGGCGTCTGGATAACCCCTCCATGAGGGTCAGGTTATGCCGCCCACCTCCGGTCACTAACCAGCGCGAGGGTGCCTCGGGCACATGGCGCAAGGCTGCAACTGTCGCATCGATGGTGAAGGCTGTCAGCGTTGCAACAGCATCGGCATCACCAAGGCTTCGGACGATGGCGGCCCGGGCATGGAAATCCTGCCGGTCGAGTGACTTTGGCGCAGGCGCGTCAAAGAACGGATTGGCCATCAGGTCAACCAGCATGCTCTGGTTAACCGTTCCATGCGCGGCGATCCTGCCACCGTCATCATATGGCTTGCCGAAACGCGCCATCACCATGTCATCGATCAGGGCCGAAGCCGGGCCGGTGTCGAACGCGATGATCTCGTCAGCGCCGATGAAAGTGACATTGCCGACGCCGCCGAGATTGAGGATCATCACGGGCTTGGCCAGCGGCGCTGCGAGGGCTGCGTGATACAAGGGTGCGAGTGGTGCACCATGGCCGCCAGCCTTGATGTCTGCCTGCCGGAATGCATCGACCACGGCAATGCCGAGGGAACTGGCCATCAGGTCGCCCCGGCCAAGCTGCCGCGTGAAGCGACGCTCGGGGCGGTGGAACACTGTCTGGCCGTGCAGACCGATCAGGTCGACCTTGCGCGGATCGATGTTTTCTCTTTGCATGAATTCCGCAATGGCCCGCGTGAACGCCTCCGTGACCCGCCGCTCCAGTTCAACCAAAGGATCGCGCTCGGCAATGGCGGGGTCTTTCAGGAGCTCAAGCAGATCGTGGCGCAAGTCTGCCGGATACGGCATCATGCAGCCTGGGCCGGTTTCGACGCGGGTACGCCCATCAGTGCGGATAAACGCAATATCAATACCATCCATCGAGGTGCCGCTGATGGCACCGATGGCTGATGTCAGTTCTTGGCTCATGTCAGACCCACCAGCGCTCAAAGAGTTTCTCAATGCGATTTCGGACCTGCCGCCTCCAGCGAGCGGCTCCAGCGCGACAGCGCAAAGCAGATCAGCCAGTAGATCGTGCCGGAAAACAGGTAGGCTTCCATGTTCATGCCGACCCAGGCCGGGTCCGCCAGCGAGCTTTGTGCGATGCCGAGCAGGTCGAGGATCGAGACCACCAGCACCAGCGTGGTGTTTTTCACAAGCGCGATGAATTCGTTGGTCATGGCGGGCAGCGAGATGCGCAATGCTTGGGGCAGCGTGATCAGGCCCGTGGTTTGCCAGTAGCCAAGGCCAAGCGCCGAGGCAGCCTCGCCCTGGCCTTTGGGCAAAGCCTGCAAGCCACCACGCACCGCTTCCGCCATGTAGGCTGCGATGACCAGACCAAGGCCGATGACGGCGCGGGCCAAGCGGTCGACACCGACGCCGGCAGGCATCACCAGTGGCAGCAACAGGGATGCCAGAAAAATCACCGCGATGATCGGCACGCCGCGCCAGAACTCGATGAACACCACGGACAAGGTGCGGATCAGAGGCAGGCGCGATTGCCGCCCGAGTGCCAGAAGGATGCCCAGAGGAACTGCGATCAACCCGGCATAGACCGCGATGAAGAGCGTCAGCATCAGCCCGCCCCACTGGCGGGTCTCGACGGCGGTCAGGCCAAGGCCACCACCAATCAGCCAGATGCCAAGAGGTGGCAGGACGAGAAGCGCAGCAAGCCCGAGACGCAATCGCGCCTTGCCGCCCATGAAGAACAGCGGTGTGATGGCAGCCAGCGATACGAGGCCGAACAGATTTGGCCGCCAGCGTTCGGCTGCGGGATAGAAGCCATACATGAACTGGCCGAAGCGGGCCTTGATGAAAACCCAGCACGCCCCGCCGGGCGCACAGTCAGCCCGCGTTTCGCCTGCCCATGTGGCGTTGAGAAGCGCCCAGCGAATGAACGGCGTCAGCGTCCAGACCGCGAGCGCAAGCAGCACCAGCGTGATCGCGCCCTGCAGCGGCGTGGCGAACAGGCGGTGCCGCCAGAGCTTGAGCGCGAGTGTGCCAGCGCTCATCTGGTCACCAGCGCGATGCGGGCGTTGTACCAGTTCATCAGGGCAGAAACGATCAGGCCGAAGAACAGGTAGACCGCGAGCGTCATGGCGATGATCTCGATGGCCTGACCGGTTTCGTTCAAGGCCGAGCCCATGAACAGGCTGACGACATCGGGATAGGCAATCGCTGCGCCAAACGACGAGTTCTTCAGCACGTTGAGATACTGGCTGGTCATTGGCGGGATCATGACGCGCATGGCTTGCGGGATCACGACGAAACGCAGAATTTGCACCTGTTTCAATCCAAGGGAGGCTGCGGCCTCGCGCTGGCCTTTCACGACAGCGCCGATACCGCCGCGCACAATCTCCGCCACGAAGCCGGCGGTATAGGTTACGAGCGCTGCCAGCAGCGCCACGAATTCGGGGATGATGACGAAGCCGCCGCGCAGGTTGAAGCGTCCGGCCTGCGGCATGTCCCAGCCGGTTGAGCGCGCCGCCCAGACGAGCGCCGCGATCGGCACGATGGCGCATAGCACCAGACCGATGGTCAGCGTCGGCGTGTCCCGTCCCGTCCCGGCCTTGCGCCGTGCCGCCCAGCGCGACACCAGCCATTGCGCCGCGAAAGACAGCACGATGACCAAAAGCGCCCATTGGAAAGATGCACCGCTGGCTGCTGCCGGCACTGTCAGGCCACGGTTGTTGAGGAAGATCGCGGAAAACAGGCTGATGCTCCCCTGCGGCTGCGGCAAGGCAGCGATGATGCCGAAATACCAGAACAGCACGAAGAACAGGAGCGGGATGTTGCGCACGAACTCGACATAGGCCCCGGCGATGGTCGACAGGAGCCAGTGCGAAGACAGCCGCGCCAGACCGATGACGAAGCCGAGCAGCGTGGCCAGCAACATCGAGATCAGTGCGACAAGCATGGTGTTGGCGACGCCAGCCCAGAACAGGGCCCAGATGTTGTCAGCCGCCTTGTAGCCAGTCAGCGTGAACGGCACCTCGATGCCAGCCGAACGCCAGAGAAAGTCAAAGCCCGAGGCAATGCCGGCATTCACCATGTTCTGCGAGGCATTGCGCACGAAGAAGATTGTCAGCGCCACCAGCGCAGCCGAGATCGCCACCTGCCAGAACAGGTCACGGATCTTGGCGTCGTAGAGCAGGCGGCGGAGCATGGTGGCGGGTGTTTCCGGTTGGTAGGCGCTGGGAAGCGTGAAGAGAGAACCCCACCCTCGCCCGCCTCGCGGGGAGGGTACGGGTGGGGCCGTTCAGCGACAGCGACCTACTCAGATCATTGGAACGGCGGGGTGAACAACAAGCCGCCCTTGGTCCAGAGCGCGTTCTGGCCGCGTTCGAGCTTGAGGCTTGAATCCTTGCCGACCGTGCGATCGAAGCTCTCGCCATAGTTGCCGACGGCCTTGATGGCGTTGAACATCCACTCGTTCGGCAGCCCGAGCATCTGGCCGAAATTACCTTCCGCGCCGAGCAGGCGGCGGACTTCTGCGTTCTTCGAATTGGCACGCATGTCGTCGACGTTCTTGGAGGTCACGCCGAGGTTCTCGGCAGCGATCATGCCATTCAGCACCCAGCGCACCACGGCCTGCCAGCGCTCATCGCCATAGCGGGTCACGGGGCCCTGCGGATCATTCGAGATCGGTTCGGCCAGGATGATGTGCTCATCGGGTGTCTTCAGCTTGGCGCGCTGGCCGGCAAGGGCACCGACACCGGCAGTGTAGGCATCGCAGCGGCCTGCGTCATAGGCGGCGATGGCGTCGTCATTCTTCTGGAAGTTGGTGATGGTGACCTTCAGGTTGCGCTCGCGGAACCAGTCGGCGGCGTTCTTCTCTTCAGTTGAACCGGCAGCAACACAGACCGACGCTCCATCGAGATCCTTGGCGGCAGTTGCCTTTGAAGCTTTCCGCACGATGAAGGTCTGGCCCTCATAGAAGTTGATGCCCTGGAAATTCACGCCGAGCGTGGCGTTGCGCGAAAACGTGATGGTGGTGTTGCGCGCAAGCAGGTCGACCTGTCCAGATTGCAGAACCGGCCAGCGCTGCTGCACTGTGGTTGGGGTATATTTCACCTTGCTGGCATCGCCGAGAACGGCTGCGGCAAGGGCGCGGCAATAGTCGACATCGAGCCCGCTCCACTCGCCCTTGTCATTGGGAAACGAGAAGCCCGGTACGCCGACATGCACGCCGCATTCGAGATTGCCGCGCGTGCGGATGGCGTCCAGCGTCGGGCTTGGCACCAG
>JBOFFB010000552.1:0-2216 GCA_051648385.1 Allobosea sp. | reverse complement strand
AACAGGCCAAGTGTGGCGCAGATCATGCAGTTGCCAATCTCTGCGACCAGTTCTTCAAATGCATAGGCTTTACGGTCGCTGAACCGTTCAAACCGTGCCAAGCGGTGCTTTGCACCCGTCCAGTGGGTCAGTTCGTGTGCAAGCGTGCCGTAGTAGCCAGCGGCTTTATGAAAGGTCTTGATCAGCGGCATATGAATGCGATCTGCCTTGATGTCATAGAGTGCACGGGGTTGCTCGGTCATGTCGATTGCTGCGCCTGTCGCGGCAAAGAATGCGTCAAGGCTCGGGTCAGGCTCTGTGCCAAGGTCTGCGGCGGGTTTGCCAGCCGTCGATCTTGCGCATGGTGATCTGACCGGAAGCCAACAGGGCCCAGAGCAGCATGGGCACGGTTTCTGCACAAGGCAGCACGGTCTGGGTCTTGATCCGGCGGCGGAATTCCTCGTTCAGGCGTTCGATCGCGTTGGTGGTTCGCGCCGCTTTCCATTGCGCCGGGTCGAGGCGGGTGAAGGTGAAGAGGCGATCCCCGGCCTCTTCCAGGCTATCGGCGACCGCCTTGCATTTCAGCCGCCACTTGCGAAGGAAGGCCTTGCGCTTCTTCTCGACCTCGGCTGCCGTCTCGGCATAGATCATGTCACGATAATCCTCGGTGAGTTCGTCATGCAGATGGCTGGGCGCGTGGCCGATCAGGTTGCGGTGCTTGTGAACGGTGCAGCGCTGGATCGGCAGGTCGTTGCCCCAGAGCTGCACAAGCGCAGCTTCCAGCCCTGGCGCGCCATCGATGATCACAAACGCGGGCCGCTTGAGGCCGCGGGCGTCGAGATCGGCGAGAAACTGTGCCCATGCCGCCTTGCTCTCACCGCCCATATTCATGATGGAAAGCAACACCTTCTGCCCGTCACGGCGAACGCCAATGGCCGCCAGAACCGAGATATTCGTGGCCTTCTTGTCTATCCGCGTCTTGACGACCGTGCCATCGAGGATGACCCGGATGATGTCCTCATCTTCGAGGCTGCGCGCGCACCACGCGTCCCAATCCGTCTTGACCTTGCGCCACGCCCTGCTGACCACGTCCTTGCTCACAGCCCCCTTGAACAACGCAAACAGCGCACGCTTCACCCGCCGCGTGTTCGTGCCCGAGAGATAAACCGATGCAATCAACGCTTCGGCAGTCTTCGTCAGCCGCTGGTAACGTGGCAGCGCCTTGGAGCGCCATTCGTGGACCTTGCCGTCCTCGTTCTCGATACGGGCGCGAGGCACGCTGATCGTCTCGGTGCCGAACGTTCCGGTGATCTGCCGATCCCGGTGGCCGTGGCGATACCCCTTCGCCGCTCCGGCTTCTCGGCCATAGCGCAGACGCCCGAGAAAGCTGTCCAGTTCTTCGTTGAAAACGGCCTCGATCGTGCCGCGGATGTTGGCCCGAAGCCGATCCTCGATCGGATCGAAGCCGTCCTCACATGACAGTAGCGAAAGCGCGCTCGTGTCTGTAGTCTTGGTCATGACGTGATCTCCTATGGCGGTGTCAGCCGCCGGTTGGGTGGGTTTCGTTTCACCCGGAGATTACGTCACTTTCAAATTTCCACCAACTTCGCGACACGACCCAGACGTTGACCAGAGCGTTCTAACGATCATGAGGGGCTGATCGAAGGCGGGCGAAATGCCGGTGGTTTCGAGGTCGTAGAAGGCAAATTTCATGGAATCAACATAGCTGGCATCAGAAAAAACTCCGAGGTAAAATTGTTCACTCCAGCACAATCTCGGGCAAAATCACTTCCCAAGACTCACGGTTGAGTTTCTGCCGATGTTCCTCGCCACTCTCATGCGCATGGCGCGTCACGATTGCTCCCACCCGGGCAGAGACGATCCGTAGCCCTGCCGGCACAGCCCAGTCAGCGCGCATCGCCGTCACTCGCCGTCCCTGACTGTCCGCCACAAACCAGCGTCTATGCATTTGCGATACGGTTACAGGGGCACCGACCTGCGCTTGCTCAATCGCCTTGATACTGCGGTCCTCCGTAGGCAAACGGCCGGCCCAGTCAATGAATACCTGGCCTAGTTCGGGCTGGATATAGCGGCGCTCCGGTGGCAGGTCGTGCAGCTCCGGAAGGGACGCTTCACGCCGCACGATGTTGTCACCCTTAGTCGTAACAAAGGCATGCCTACCTTGCGCCATCACAGCAAGGCTACGGCGAGCACGGGTCATCGCGACATAAAACAAC
>JBOFFB010000551.1:0-7805 GCA_051648385.1 Allobosea sp. | reverse complement strand
TGACCTCGCGAACAGGAGTGCCGTCGGGCAAATGGCCGAAGATGGCAGGACGTTGAACAGGAAGGTTGATAGGTTCTTGGCTAACCATGGACAGGCCTCGATGCGCGTCAGGTGACTTGGTTCTCTCTAGCATGCCTGGGCAAACTGTCACGGAGATGACATGCCCAGCCACTAGTGGGAAATTCCCATCCGAGGCCATATGTCCAGCCCGCCGCGCATCACAATCTCAGCCGTTTTCGCCGGACTGAACGATCGGACCATTCTGGCGCTGGGGCTGACCCAAACCATCGGCTATGGCACGCTTTACTACGCCTATGGCGTGCTGGCTCCGGCCATCGCGCGCGAGTTCGGTGTCGGGATCGACTGGTTTTTCGGGGCTTTTACCATCGGGCTGCTGCTCGGTGGCCTGGTCGCGCCGCTTGTCGGACGTGAGCTCGACCGCCGAGGCGCGCGGGCCGTGATGGGAGCCGGCTCCGTGCTGGCGGCGCTGGGGCTGGTTGCTTGCGCCCTTGCACCAAACATCTGGGCATTTTCCGCAGCAGTGGTCTTCACAGAGGCAGCCACGTGTCTTGTGGTCTACGAGGCGGCCTTCGCCGGACTGACGCAGATCTATCGGCATGAGGCACGGCGCGGCATCACGCTTGTGACCCTGATGGCCGGTTTTGCCTCGACAATTTTCTGGCCGCTGACGCAGTGGATGCTGGGCGTGATCGATTGGCGCTGGACGCTGCTGGTCTTCGCTCTCGTGCATCTGGTTGTCTGCGCGCCGCTCCACTTTGCCGTGTTGCGCGGTGCTGTTTCGGCCGCACATCCAGCGACGGATGGACTTTCAGAGACACCCGAGCCGCCGATGCTGCTCGGCCCCGAGCGCCGACGGGCGCTGATTTTCTTTGCACTCGCGGTCATCGTCTCCGGCATCGTGACGTCGGCCTTTCCGGTTCACATGCTCAGGATCATCGAAAACGAAGGTTTCACGCCGCAAGCCGCTGCCCTGATCGCCATGGTCATGGGCCCCGCGCAGGTGCTGGCGCGCTTTGTCGAGGTCATCGGCGGCCATCGTTTTGATCCCTTGATGACCGGACGGGTGGCCCTCGGTGCACTGGTGGCATCCGTGGCCATCCTGCTGGCGCTGCCTGCCTCGCTAGGCACGGCGATTGCATTTGCTGCGCTCTATGGCGCGGCGCAAGGGCTTGTCACCATCGCGCGCGCAACAGTGCCTTTGCAGCTCTTTGGTGCGACAGGCTACGGCACGCTGATGGGCCGTATCACCGGCTTGCGCTTTCTGGCCAATGCGGCGAGCCCATTCCTGTTCGCTGCCGCGATGACCCACTTTGGTGTCGACACGGCCCTGTGGATCAGCGGCGTGATCGCTGCTGTCGCATTCAGCCTGTTTCTTGTGCTGCGGGCACCATCAACCAGCTGACATCACCCACCAAAGCGGATGCCGTGGATATCGGTGTGGATGAAGTCATCGCCCTTGTAGGCCAGCGTGAGCGCCTGCGTACGCGCCGAAGCATAGGCGAAGCAATCGCCCATGTTGAGCCTGGCGGGGTGGCCGGTGAGGTGGTGATAGCGCGCGGCACATGCATGTGCGGCGCGCATGACGGTGGCATCGATGGGCAACACGTCCACGCCGGAACCAACCATCCAGTCATCAATGATGGCTTGGGCGATCCTGAAGTCGCGATTGTTCAGTGCTGCAAGACGCGAAAGCGCCTCTAACACCGCGATCGTAGAGGTAGCAAGAACCGGCTGTTTTTCGATGACGCGCGCAATTTCGTTGGCTTCCGGCTCAACCGCCAACAACGCCACGATAACCGACGCATCGAGAAACATCAGGCGTCGCCATTTTCGCGGTCAAAAAATTCCTTGTGGGTCAAGCCATCATCGGTCTTCGGCAGCGCCGCGAACCGCTCCTGCGCCTTCCGCGTCGCTTCGCGGCGGCGCTCGACGCGGCTTGCCTGGCTCTCGGCTTCCTGCTCGACCTTCAGCGCGTGAGCAATCGCTTCCTGCAAAGTGCAATCAAGGCGCTTCGCCAGCGCCCTAACCTGCCGGTCGATCTCCGGATCGCGAACCAGTATGGACATAACTGCCTCGATAACACGACTTGATATCAACCAAAGATATCATACTGTTTTCTACGCAGCAATGAACGCCTCACCAGTTGCCGGTGTTTGGCATGCTGGCCCAGGGCTCGCTCTTTTGCAGCGCTTCGCCCTTTTGCAGCAGCTCGATCGAGATGCCGTCCGGCGAGCGCACGAACGCCATGTAACCGTCGCGCGGGGGGCGGTTGATGGTGACACCGGCCTTCATCAGACGGTCGCAGGTTTCGTAGATGTCATCGACACGGTAGGCGAGATGGCCGAAATTGCGGCCGCCCCCATATTCATGCTCATCCCAGTTGTAGGTAAGCTCGACCAGCGGTGCCTTGGTGGTTTCGGCGCGCGCGGCATCGCCGGGCGCGGCAAGGAAAACCAGCGTGTATTTGCCTTCCGGCCGGTCGATGCGACGCATTTCGACGAGGCCGAGCTTGTTCACGTAGAAATCGAGCGCCTTGTCGAGATTGCCGACGCGTACCATCGTATGCAGAAATTCCATGGCACTTGCTCCTGAGCCGGAATGGCTGATTGATCTTCCTCATTAGATCAGGGCACTGGTGGCTGTATTGCAAGCCCGAAGCACGCGACATTCGCGCATGCAGGATCTGATCACACGCATGGCACAACCAGCACACAGCGAAACCCCGCAGGCACGTGTTGCCCGGCTCAAGGAGCGCGCGGCCATTGTGTCCGTGATTGCCAGCGTTGTTCTGACGCTTGGCAAGGCTTTGGCGGCTTACCTGTCCGGCTCGCTGGCGCTGGTCTCCGAAGCGGCGCATGGACTGATAGATATAGCTGCCACGCTGACCACCTGGTTCGCCATTCGCGCCGCCGACAAACCTGCTGACGACGAGCACCACTATGGTCATGGCAAGATCGAATCGGTGGCGGCGCTGGCCGAGTGCGGGTTGCTGTTTGCGTTGGCCGGGGCTGTGGCATGGGAGGCCGGCACGCGGCTGTGGAGCGGCTCGCATCCAACCATCGAGGTGACGCCCATCGTGATCGGCGTGCTTGTCATTGCCATTCTCATTGATGCGACGCGCTGGAGGGCTTTGCACATCATCGCCAAGGCGACGTTCTCCGAAGCGTTGGCGGCAGATGCCCTGCACTTTGCGTCCGATCTCGTTTCGACGGTTCTGACGCTGTTCGGACTTGTGATGGTGCTGGCGGGCTTCAAGCACGGCGACACGGTGGCGGCGCTGGGTGTATCGCTGTTCATTATCAGCGCGGCGACAAAGCTGGCCATGCGCACCATCGGCACGCTGGTCGACACCGCGCCCAAGGGCATGCGCGAGCGGCTGGAAGAAGCCGCGCTGAAGGTGCCGGGTGTGGCGTCCGTCGAGTGGCTCAGGCTGAGGCCTGGCGGCGGTCGGACGCACGGCGAGATCGGTGTCAAGGTCTCACGCACCTTGCCGCTGGAACAGGTGGTGGAGATCAAGCAGGTGCTGGCCGGTGCGCTGGCCGTGGCCGCGCCGAATACCGAGATCACCATCACCGCAAACCCCGTCCAGACAGATGACGAGAATGCGCTGGAACGCGTGATGATGATCGCGGCAAAGCTGCGCGTGCCAATCCATCACTTCACCTTGCAGCAAGTCGGCAACCGCGCCTGCATCAGCCTCGACATGGAGGTCGATGCGGGCATGACCCTCCATGCGGCGCATGATCTTGCGACACGCCTCGAAGCGGATATCCGGGCCGATTTCGGGCCTGATACCGAGGTCGAGACCCATGTCGAGCCGCTGGCCATGACAGCCCGCGACGGGCTGGAGGCAAGTGCAAGCATCACCGACGTGATCGGGGAAACGCTTTCCATGGCGGCTGGCGAAATGCGTTTGATCCAAGATGTGCACAATGTGCGCGTGCGCGAGACAACTGCCGGATTGATCGTCAACTTCCATTGCCGCGCCGATGGAGGCCTCGATGTCGCTGCCGTCCATGTGGCCGTGGATGAGGTCGAGCGGCGCTTGCGCCTGAGCCGTGACGACATCGCGCGGGTGGTGGGGCATGCCGAGCCGCTGATGCCGAAAGGCTGACAGCAGCACGATATCCGCGTCATCTCGCCACATCATCAATCTTACACAAACCTGTGTGAAGGGTTCGCGTCCGCTTGCAAGCGCCATGGTGAACGTCAATGTCTGGTTTCATGCGCACTGAAGACACGGCTACGATCCGTCTGGAAGACTACCGGCCTTCCAGTTTCCTGATCGACACGGTCCATCTGGACATCAATCTTGATGCGGTCACCACTGTGGTCAGGTCATTGATCGCGCTGCGACCAAACATTGATGGCCTGCCCGGCGCACCGCTTGTCCTTGATGGTGACGAGCTGTCGCTTGTCTCTATCTTGCTCAATGGCGTCGAACTGGACAAGGCAGCCTACGCCGTGACACCGCAATCGCTGGTGCTGCACAGTCCGCCGCAGAAGCCCTTCACGCTGACCATCGAGACGCGCGTCAATCCCACCGCGAACACCAAGTTGATGGGGCTGTATCGCTCGAGTGGTGTCTACTGCACCCAATGCGAGGCCGATGGTTTCAGGCGGATCAGCTATTTTCTGGATCGACCGGACGTTCTGTCGGTCTACACGGTGCGTCTCGAAGGCTCGAAGGCAGAAGCGCCGATCCTGCTGTCGAACGGAAACCGGCTGGCTTCCGGCGAGGTTCCGGGCACCGACCGGCACTACGCCGTCTGGCATGATCCATGGCCAAAGCCCGCCTATCTGTTCGCGCTGGTCGGCGGCGATCTTGGCGTGGTGCTTGACGGTTTCACCACCATGGGCGGGCGCAAGGTCGGGCTCGGCGTCTATGTCGAGAAAGGCAAGGAGGGCCGCGCCGCCTACGCGATGGACGCCATCAAGCGCTCGATGGTCTGGGACGAAAAGGTCTTCGGACGCGAGTATGACCTTGATGTCTTCAACGTCGTTGCCGTGTCCGACTTCAACATGGGCGCGATGGAGAACAAGGGCCTCAACATCTTCAACGACAAGTATGTGCTGGCCTCTCCCGAAAGCGCCACCGATGGCGACTATGCCAACATCGAGGGCATCATCGCACACGAGTATTTCCACAACTGGACCGGCAACCGCATCACCTGCCGAGACTGGTTCCAGCTCTGCCTCAAGGAAGGGCTGACGGTCTATCGCGACCAGGAATTCACCGCTGACGAACGCTCACGGCCGGTGAAGCGCATCGCCGATGTGGTCCGGCTCAGGCTCACGCAGTTCGTCGAGGACTCCGGGCCGCTGGCGCACAATGTCCGCCCCCGCGCCTACAAGGAAATCAACAACTTCTACACGGCGACAGTCTACGAGAAGGGTGCCGAACTGATCCGCATGCTGAAGGTGCTGATCGGCGATGACGCGTTCGGGCGCGGCATGAACCTTTACTTCGACCAGCATGACGGAACGGCTGCCACGATCGAGGAGTTCGTCGCGTGTTTTGCGGAAGCCTCGGGCACGGAACTCGGCCATTTCGCGCAGTGGTATGATCAAGCTGGCACGCCGGTCGTGGTCGCCGCGGGGCAATACCACCCCGAGACACGCACCTATACACTGGACGTGGCCCAATCCACGCCACCCACGCCGGGTCAGGACAAGAAGGCGCCACTTCTGATCCCGATCAGGCTGGGGCTTGTCGGCGCTTCGGGTGATCTGCCGCTGAAATCCAGCGGTGACGCCACGATGGCGGGCGATGTGCTGCTGCTCGACAAGCCAGCCGCAACCGTGACATTCCACGACGTCAATGAAGCACCTGCACTTTCATTGTTGCGTGGTTTTTCCGCTCCGATCAGGCTCGAAGCGCAACTTGGAACACCAGAGTTGCTCACACTGGCACGGCTCGACAGTGATCCGTTCAACCGCTGGCAGGCCTTGCGCACGGTGATGACGCACGAACTCGTTGCGGCGGTAGCGAGCTTTCGCCAGGGCAAACAACCGAGCTTTGACCCGGCGCTTGTCGCGGCCATTGGAGCGGCATTATCCGGCACTGAAGAGCCAGCTTACATCGCTCAACTGATCGGGCTGCCAAGCGCCAGCGATATCGCGCGTGAGATTGCAACTGATGTCGATCCGGATGCAATCCGCAAGGCACTTGTGGAACTGGCTGGAAGCATTGGCAAAACGCTTGCCGGCGAGCTGGCAGCCACACACGATCGGCTTGCCAGCAAAAAGACCTATAGCCCCGATGCGGCCAGCGCCGGATCGCGCGCGCTTCGAAACACATGCCTGACGTACCTTTGTCACGGACCTGATGATGGCGGCGCTCAGCGGGCCTTCGCCCAGTTCGAGACCGCCGGCAACATGACCGACCGGCTCGCCGCGATGAGCGCGCTCACCCATACGCGAAGCGTTCAGCTGGATGCAGCCTTGGCTGCATTCGAGACCCGCTACCGGAACGACGCGCTGGTGCTCGACAAGTGGTTTGCGCTGCAAGCCACCATGGCGGGCAGACCGACGCTCGACCGCGTGCGGGCCTTGCTCAAACACGAGAAATTCTCGCTGCGTACCCCCAACCGGGTGTATGCCCTGCTGTCATCATTCGCACATGGCAATCCAAGCGAGTTTCATCGTCCGGATGGCGCTGGCTATGATTTCGTCGCCGATCTCGTGGTTGCCATAGACGGCATAAACCCACAGGTGGCATCGAGGCTTCTATCAGCTTTCCGCACCTGGAAGACGCTGGAGCCAAGCCGCCGCATCCTGGCCCACACGGCGCTGAGGCGGGTGGCGGACATGCCCGGCCTGTCAAGGGACCTCACCGACATCGCGGAGCGCGCACTGGCTTGAAGTCCGGTACATGAGAGCATTGCGCACAAAGGTGGGTACCGGTTTTTTGAGCACGCAATGCACTAACTTATCATAATCGATCATCCCGCATTGAGATGGATTCCATCTCAATGCGGGATGATCCAGCCACCCAGAATTGGCCACTTCTAAACCGTGAAATTGATGTGATCGAAATCGTTAACAAAATCTTGCGCGCATAGGATTCGTTCGGATTCCGAATGCAGCCTCTGGTTGTATTTTCGTGCGAATAGACACTTAAGGTCTAGACAGCGGGATTCCTCCGGATTCATAGTGACGGTGATTCGGGAGGTGCGGCACGTCTTCCCGGCGAGACATTTTTACGAATTGACGAGGGGGTCTATCCATGGCGCGTGCAAACGCAGCCAGTGGTCCTGCACGTTTGAGCACCATCATGGGCGTAGCCCGGTCGGTCTCCCACCCCATGCAGGTCGCACTGGACCTATCAGAGCCGTGGCTCAAACTCGCCATACCGGTTCTGGTCGCGATCTTCGCGGTCACGCTCGGCCTCGCAGGAACGCTTTTCCTCAACGCCAATCAGCGCGATACGCTGGAAGATGCCAGCAACGACATGGACGTGATCGCCAGCCTCGTGGTTCGCGAAATTGGTGCCAATCCAGGTATCGTGCGCGGCAACGTGTATCCAATCCAGATCCAAGGGCTGCACAACACGACTTTTGCACTTGGTCGGCAAATCATGGTTACCAACACCGCCGGTGACATTGTCGCCAGCGAGCCTCGGGTCAGACCAGGGCAAACCACGCTCATCGATATTCTGGGACCAAGCCAGCCCTTGACGACGTTTGCCGACAAGGCGGGCGTGATTGCACTCCCATTAGCCGATGGCACTGTGCTGGCAACTGTCCGGAACCTGTCCGCGCCATTCGGCCAGATGGCCATCG
>JBOFFB010000550.1:0-4235 GCA_051648385.1 Allobosea sp. | reverse complement strand
TGTGTGCCGCCTGCGCCGCGCTCGGCGTCGGCTCGGCCCGCGCGCCTTTGCTGGCGCTGAAAGCCGCCAAGGCGTCTGCTGCGCTGGCTGGCCGCGCCTGTGTGGCTGATCAAGATGCTGCGCTCGCTGCACGGCTTGTGATTGCACCGCGTGCCCTGCATCTGCCCGCCGAGCAGCCGGAGGATGAGCCCGAGCAGGTGGCAGATGAGCAACCGCCCGAACAACCGCCGGAAAGCCCGGATGATGACAAGGGTGACGTGAAGACGCTCGACGACACGGTGCTGGAGGCAGCCCTTGCCGCTCTCCCGCCCGGCCTTCTCGCGCAACTTCAGGCCAACACGCAGAGGCTTCGCGCGGGCCAGACCGGCAAGGTCGGCGAAGCGCAAAGCACCGTGAAGCGCGGGCGGCCCATCGGGGCGCGGCGCGGTGATCCGCGTTCCCGCGTTCGGCTTGATCTGCTCAACACGCTTCGTGCCGCCGCCCCGTGGCAGCGCCTGCGCAAGCGTGGGATTGATGCAGCGAGCGCCCGCCCGCCGGTCGAAATCCGCCGCGACGATTTCCGCATCAAGCGCTTCCGTGATCGCAAGCAGACGACCACTATCTTCGTGGTTGATGCCTCTGGCTCGACCGCGCTGGAGCGGCTGGGCGAAGCCAAGGGCGCTGTCGAATTGCTGCTGGCCGATTGCTATGTACGCCGCGACGAAGTGGCGTTGATCTCGTTCCGTGGCACCAGTGCCGACATCCTTCTGCCGCCGACGCGATCATTGCACCGCGCCAAGAAGGAACTCGCGGCCATGCCGGGCGGTGGTGGCACGCCGCTCGCCGCTGGCATTATGGCCGCGGGTTTGATGGCCGATGAGGTGCGCCGCAAGGGCCGCACGCCGACCCTGGTGATGATCACCGATGGCCGCGCCAACGTCACAAGCGAAGGTTTCGGCGGGCGCGCGCAGGCCGAGGGTGAGGCCTCCGCCGCCGCCCGCTCGATCAAGGCACAAGGCTTGCGGACGCTGCTGGTCGACAATTCCAATCGTCCCGAGCCTCGCGCCGGAAAGTTGGCCGATGACATGGGCGCGCTCTACCTGCCGCTGCCCCGCGCAAACTCCGAGATGATCTCCCGTGCCGTACGCGCCGGTGTACCAACCCGGGAGGTGCGCCGATGAGCCGCCGGTTGGACTGGAACAGCGATGGCGCGAACTGGCCCAATCGCGAGCATAGCCGCTTTGTCGAGGCAGGCGGCCTCAAATGGCATGTGCAGGTGATGGGCGAGGGGCCGGTCCTGCTGTTGCTGCATGGCACCGGCGCAAGCACGCACAGCTTCCGCGATCTTGCCCCTTTGCTGGCAAAGCACTTCACGGTCGTTATGCCTGACCTGCCTGGTCACGGGTTCACGTCTGATGGTGGTTTCGGCAAACTTTCGTTGGATGGCATGGCGCTGGCACTCGGCGAATTGCTGCGCACGCTGGGCAAGCGGCCCGCGCTTGGGGTCGGGCATTCGGCCGGTGCCGCCGTGCTTCTCCGCATGGACATCGACGAGCTGATCTCTCCTGAATTGATCGTCAGCATCAACGGCGCGTTGCAACCCTTCGGCGGCCTTGCGGGTCAGGTCTTTGCACCGATCGCACGCGTGCTCGCGCTGATGCCGGTTGTGCCGGGCATCTTCGCCTGGCGCGCGTCTGATCCGAATGTGGTCGATGATCTTTTGAAGCGCACCGGCTCGAAACTCGACCCTGATGGTGTCGCGCAATACCGCCTGCTCGCCAAGAACGCGGCCCATGTTGGCGCGGCGCTTGGCATGATGGCGAGCTGGGATCTGCCGGGCCTCAAGCGCGACTTTCGCAAAGTCCGCGCGCGCGTGCTGCTGATTGCAGGTGCGCTCGATCAGATGGTGCCGCCCGCCGACGGCGCAACCACGCAGGGCGACATTCCCGGAAGTCAGCTTGTCCGTCTCAAGGGCCTCGGCCACCTCGCCCATGAGGAGCAGCCCGGCCTTTTCGCGCGCCTGATCGAGGACGCCTTCACCGCCCGGCCCTTGCAGCTCAGTGCTGCCGAGGGCCGCGACATGGGTGCGCCCAGCGATGCGCCGAGCTTCCTCACAAGCCATAATCCAACGCGTGGCCCCCGTGCCCTCGCCTCGGGGACGAAGCCATGACCGCGCGGATCCGCCATCCGCTGCCGCAAGGCACGCCAAAACCGCATGCGGTCGTGATTGGCTCCGGGCTAGGCGGGCTCGCTGCCGCTGCCCGCCTCGGCGCGCGTGGCTATCAGGTCACGGTGCTGGAAAAGCTCGATCAGCCCGGCGGCCGCGCCCGCATGTTCCGGCAGGATGGCTTCTCGTTCGATGCCGGGCCAACCATCATCACCGCGCCGTTCGTCTTCGAGGAACTCTGGCAGTTCTGCGGCGCGAAGCTGTCCGATGACGTGAAGCTCGTGCCGATGGAGCCGTTTTACAGGCTGCGCTTCGATGATGGCTCGACTTTCGATGCGTCGAGCGATCCGGAAGCCATGCGACGTGAGATTGCACGCTTGTCGCCTGGCGATGTCGCGGGCTATGAGCGCTTCTTCGCCCGCAGCAAGACGCTCTACGAAATCGGCTTCGAGGAAATGGGCACGATGCCCTATTCCTCGATCATGGACCTGATCAAGTCCGTGCCCGACATCGTCAAGCTGGAGGGCTATCGCTCGATCCACGGGCTGGTGTCGAGCTACATCAAGGACGAGCGCATCCGCATCGCGTTCTCGTTCCACCCGCTGTTCATCGGCGGCAATCCCTATAGCGCTAGCGCCATCTATGGGCTGATCGCCTATCTTGAACGCACTTTCGGCGTGCACTATGCCATGGGTGGCACGCACACGCTGGCGCAAGGCATGGTCAAGCTGATCGAACGCCATGGCGGGCAGGTGCGCTTCAACGCGCCTGTCGATCAGATCCTGCTCGATGGCCGCACGGCCAAGGGCGTGAAACTCGCATCCGGCGAGGAGATCGCCGCCGACATCGTCGTCTCGAACGCCGACAGCGCCTGGACCTATCGCAACCTCTTGCCGAACAGCGCCCGCTCGAAATGGAGCAACGCCAAGCTCGACCGTGCGCGTTATTCGATGAGCCTGTTCGTCTGGTACTTCGGCACCAAGCGCCGCTATGAGGACGTGCCGCACCACACGATCGTGCTCGGGCCGCGCTACAAGGAACTGCTCAAGGACATCTTTGACACCAAGATTCTGGCCGAGGATTTCAGCCTCTATCTGCACCGCCCGACCGCGACCGACCCGTCGATGGCACCCGATGGCTGCGACGGGTTTTATGTGCTGGCCCCGGTGCCGAACCTGCTTGGCGGCACCGACTGGTCGCAAAAGGCCGAAAGCTACCGGCTGGCCATCTCCAAACGCCTGTCCGAGACGCTGCTGCCGGGGCTGGAAGACGAGATCGTCACCTCGAAGATCATGACGCCGAACGACTTTCAGGATGATCTGCTGTCCGTCCATGGCGCGGCCTTCGGGCTGGAGCCGATCCTGCTGCAAAGCGCTTATTTCCGTCCCCACAACAAATCCGAAGACATCGAGAACTTGTTTCTGGTCGGGGCCGGCACCCATCCGGGCGCAGGCCTTCCCGGTGTCGTCACTTCAGCCCGCATTCTGGATCAGGTCGTGCCCCATGCCTCAGCGTTTGCCTGAACCGGCCCGCCCCGCCGACCTGGAGGTTTGCCGCGAGCTTCTGCGCAACGGCTCGAAGTCGTTCTTCGCGGCGTCGCTCCTGTTGCCGCGCTCGGTGCGCGATCCTGCAACCGCGCTCTATGCGTTCTGTCGGCTCAGCGATGACGCGGTCGATCTGTCGGATGATCCTTCTGCCGCGCTCGCGCTGCTGCATCAGCGGCTTGATCGCATTTATGCCGGCCAGCCGCTCAATCATGCGGTGGACCGCGCGCTGGCCGCCGAAGTGGTGCGCTTTGCCTTGCCGCGCGCGGTGATGGATGCGTTGCTCGATGGTTTCGCCTGGGACGCAGAAGGGCGGCGCTACGATGAATTGTCATCGGTGCTGGCCTATTCCGCCCGCGTTGCCGCGACCGTCGGCGTGTTGATGACACTGCTGATGGGCGAGCGCGATGCGCAGACTCTGGCCCGCGCCTGCGATCTTGGCGTCGCCATGCAACTCACCAACATCGCCCGCGATGTCGGCGAGGATGCCCGCAATGGCCGCCTGTATCTGCCGCGCAACTGGCTGATCGAGGAGGGCATCGACC
>JBOFFB010000549.1:0-2169 GCA_051648385.1 Allobosea sp. | reverse complement strand
AGCCGTTCGGTGGATTGTTCGTCGCCATAAACCGCAAACGTGATGCCGATCCGGCGGAAAAACACATCAGCCTGGCTGCGACGCGTGGCGAACTCTTCTGGCGGGGTATTCTTCAGCCAGTTCTCCAGCTCGGAATACGCGTCGCGGGTCGCCCCATCGAATCCGCTCATCTCATCAAAGGCAGCCATTCGGCGTCTTCGTCCCTTTAATCCAGTCTGCTTCTTGCAGTCTGCTTTTTGTTGACAGGACTGTGACAGGCAAATTTCAAGCCAGCAAGTGCCAACTGCGCTGATAAATCACACAAGTTGCAGGGGTTTCTGTTCCGCTCCGCGCATCGGCACGATTCTAGAGCTTTGCGCACAAAAGCATGCCCTCGCGAAGGCGAGGGTGGGTACCGGTTTTGTGAGGACGCAATGCTCAAACTTATTATAGTCGATTATCTTTCCGCATTGAGATGGAATCCATCTCAATGCGGGATGATCTAGCGTCGTATCTGGCTGATGCTTCGTAAAATTGCGCTCGCCAGCGGCGTCGATAGCAACTGGGTGGTGTCCGGCTTCAGCTTCCGGCGCCAGTTGGGCCGCTCACGGTCGGTGCCTGGCAAATTGATGCGATTCAAGTCGCCCGCGAGATCATCGGCCTGCAAAAGCATCAGGCTTGAGGGGCTGTGGCCGAGAAAGGTGTGGATCATCGCTATCAGGGCGTCATCAAGCTCTCCACCTGGCTTCAGGCCACTTTGGCGCATGGCGTCGAGAAGCTCCTGCTTTTCAGTATCGCGGTCATGGCGCGCGGTTTCCGCGTCGGCACCCGAAAGCAGCTTCATCGCTTCAAGCTCGGCGATGTCCGTGCCGTGCCACCAGCCCGCCAATGTCGGGAGGTCATGGGTGCCGATGCAGGCAGCGGCCTTGGCCGGGTAGCCCGATGGTGGCTTGAAGGCGTCGCCCTCGCGCTCAAGCCAGAGCACGCGGTAAGACAACACTGCTGCATCACCCATGGCTTCGCGAAAGCCTTCCGGCACCGTGCCAAGGTCCTCTCCTAACACGAGGCAGCGAGCACGTTGGCTTTCCAGCGCGAGCACTCCAAGCTGGTCGGCGAGATCGTACCCGACATAGGCGCCATCCCGCGCGCTCGCGCCATCGGGCACCCAGAACAGGCGGCTGAGGCCCATGGCGTGATCGATGCGAAGCGCGCCGGCATGCCGCATGTTAGCGGCCAGCAGCTTGCCGAAGCTGCGATAGCCATCACGCTTCAGCGCGTTCGGGTCAGGCGCGGGCAGGTTCCAGACCTGCCCATCCGCCGCGAAAGGATCAGGCGGGGCACCGATCGAGACGCCCGAAGCAAAACGAGCTTGCCCCGCCCAGGCCTCGGCCCCATCAGGCGCAGAACCGACCGCCAGATCGCGGTAGAGGCCGATCTCCAGCCCGGTGCGGCTCGCGGCATCGGCGAAGGCTCGCTCCGCCAGCCACTGCTGGAATTGCGCAAACCTGACTTCGGAACGCTGGCCTGCGACGAAGCCGGCGATGGCAGCTGGCTCGGCATCGCGCAGCCCCTGCGGCCAATTCTGCCACGCCTTGCCGCGCTGATGGGCGCTGATCGCTTCAAACGCGGCGAAGCTTGAAAGCTCTTCACCGCCTTCCGCGATGAAGGCAGTGAAATCTTGCTGCAGCGCGCTGAAAGCACTGCCTGCCGCATGCTGCATGGCGCTGAACGCTGCATGCAGCACCTCGCGCTTGGCGTGCCAGATGGTGGGATATTCAACGGTGTCAGCCGCCGAAAGGCTCTGGAATACGGCATCATTGCGGGCCAGAGCGTTGCGCACGGCGGGCACCTGCGCGAACGGCCCACTGGCGACATCGATGTAGATCGGGTCGAGAAAGCGGCGGTCGCTGGGGTGATAGGGGCTGGTACGCTCACGGTCTTGGGCGAAGAGCGTGTGGATCGGGTTGAGGCCAAGCGTCACTGCACCGGCCTTGGCGGCCTCCGAGGCAAGCTGTGCCAGCGTGGTGAAATCGCCGATGCCTTGATCGCCGTCGCGGCGCAGCGTGTAAAGATGCGCCGCGATGCCGAAACGGCGGCGGCTCAAGGCATCGGGCATCCAGCATTGCGCGGGCGCGATGATCATCTCGCACGCCGCATCCGGCACGTGCTCAAGCCGTATCGTGTAGCGCC
>JBOFFB010000548.1:0-3043 GCA_051648385.1 Allobosea sp. | reverse complement strand
AGGTTGCCGCGCGTGGTGTAGTCATAGGCCTTGGAGGGGTCTTCCGCGATGGCCAGCACCGGCACCGCGACGCCCGGCGAATAGGCGAGGCTCAGGTCGCGCTGCGTCGCCATCGGCTTGGTGGGCACGATCTCCAGCTTGCCCGGCTTGCCCTGCGAATGGAACAGAAGGGCTTCCTGGTCAGTGAAAGTCGGGCGGGGGCGCTTGGCCATGGTGTGTTCCTTGGGCGGGGCAGAGACGGCCGCGTTGGCGCAGCTCTTCTGGAGGGAGCCGCAACGTAGAGACAGCCCGCGCCGCGCGAAAGCCCTGATTTCAGCGGAAACGGAAAAGATACAGGTCCTTGTTGTCCCTTTGCCGAACGCTGCCTTGTCAACGTGCCGGATCATCCGGGATAGCTGCGCTCAGGGCGATGTCTGTTGGAGCACGCACGCCACGTGCTGACAGAGAAGCGCGGCGCAAACGAGCAGGCAGCGGGCTTCTCGGCAAGCGCTGGCGGCGCACCTGAGATGCGCCCGAAATGCTCCCAGGCGCGATGAACCTGCCGGTCAATCCTCGAGTTCGCGTTC
Source organism: Allobosea sp. (assembly GCA_051648385.1). Taxonomy (GTDB): domain Bacteria; phylum Pseudomonadota; class Alphaproteobacteria; order Rhizobiales; family Beijerinckiaceae; genus Allobosea. The sequence goes on along the minus strand of JBOFFB010000548.1, from coordinate 2,477 downwards.
GATGGCGTCACGCAGCCATTGCGGCCTGGCAATCACGAGGGCGGATGGCGTCCGAGCGAGAACGCCCTGTCGCAACAGGTCGGCAATCTCGCGCGACACCGCTTCACGGCGCCCGCCGATGCGGCCGGCGAGAATCTGCTGGGTTGGCGGCGGACTGATGATCAGTTCTTCGCTGCCGGCCTTGCGCGGTCGAGCCTCGCGCAGCAACTCTGCATAAAGCCGGAAACGGATTGTGAGCGAGGAGTGCTCGACCAGCCGTGCATTGCCGAACCTGACGCGCTCGCTGAGGATCTGCATCAGCCGCCGCGCGACGATCGGCGATTGTGTTGCCAGCTCCATGAAGGTCGCGCCTGACAGGCGGGCCACGCTGGAGCGGTTCAGCACCGAGACCGAGGCCGAGCGCGGGGCTTCGTCGATGGCCGACATTTCCCCGAACACCTGGCCTGCCACAAGATCACCAAGGATGACCTCGCGCCCCCCGGCGGTGCGAACAACCGCGCGGACTGCGCCTGTGACGATGAAGAAGACGTCCGTGGTGATGTCGTCGAAGTCGACCACCAGCGAACCGGGATCATGCACCGCCCAGTTCTCACGCCCCGCGAAACGGCGCAGGATCTCGGGTTCGGCGTCCTTGAAAAGAGGAATGTCAGCGAGCGTCGGTGCTTGGTTGGCCATCCGGTCAGGTCCTGGATCGGGGAAAGGTGGACCTTCGTTTGCCAGAGCGGCCCGTGTCCTGTCCGCTTCAGCGTAACACAACACCCGGGACGCTGGACAGCGCCAAGCTGGCCCGGTCAGCGTCCACCGGGTAGCACGACACTGAATAGGTCGCGATCATATCGAAAAGACGTCGTGCCAGGTCAGGCCCGATGTTGTGCGCCGCCAAGGGCCCACTTATGTGTACGGGGTGAGTGATCAACTTTCCCCCAAACCCGCGAAACGCGCCATGCCGTTGCAGCGCCTGCTGCCGATTGGGCTGGGTCTGCTGATGATGCTGGCCTTGCTGCCTGTCATGGCGGCAGGCTTTCTCGGTGCCCGCGACAATACGACACGCCTGCTCAGGGCTTCGAGCGATGCCGTGGTGGACGGACTGGAAGACCAGCTGAGGGCAACCCTTGACCCTGTCGCGAGCCAGATGGCCGTCGTGGCGCGGTACATCGGTGCGGGCCGGATCGACCCGAATGACCGTGAGAACTTCCGCCGGTTCATGCTGGGCGTCGTCACTGGCCGGGGCAACGTTGTCAGCATCGGTTTTCTCGAGGCTGAGGGTCCGTTCCGGCGCTGGTCGCGTGACCAGGCCGATGAGATTCTCGAGCCTCGTGCAAACGCACCTTTCGCGGATGAAATCTGGACGTCGGGCCAGATCGGCGAAGGCCCGGTCTGGCACCGCCCGTTCGTCAGCCGGATCACGCGGTCTCCGTTGCTGCTGCATCGTCAGCCTGTGCTGCGCGAGGGCCGCTTGCTCGGCGTGCTGATGACGGCGCTGACGTCCGAGGCCATTTCCGATTTCGTGATGAACATGAACACGGGGATCACTCCCTTCGTGCTGGTCGGGCGCGATACGGTCATCGTTCATCCCGACATCCGCAGCGCAATGACATCCGGCTTCGACCTGCCAGCCATCAGTGCGGTCGGTGATCCGGCGCTGGCGGCGATCTGGGCCGACCCACGCAAGCCTGCCCACACGGACGCCGCCGCGCGATCGCTGACACACTGGACCTGGGTGGGTAGCGACTACACAGCATTCGTCTACCATTACCGCGAGATCAGCGGCTACGGACCGTATCCGTGGATTGTCGGCTTCCACCAGAACTCGCTGGCGACCTTCCGCGAACGCTGGATCGTGCAGGCGTTGTTCTACGGTTCGGGTCTCGTGCTGCTGATCGTGATGGCGCTGGCCTGGTATATGGGCAGGCTGGCGGCCCGGCCTGCCGAAGCCATTGCAAACGCTGCGAGGCAACTCGAGGAATTGCGCTTCGACGAGGTTCGGAAGCCTGAACTCGAAGCCAGCCAGATCACCGAGGTGCGCGACACGGCGCACGCGCTGGGCCGCGCGGCCCATGTCCTCAGCCGCTTTCAGACTTACGTGCCGCGTGTCCTGATCCAGCAACTGATGACACTGGGCGATGACCGGGCCGTGGCGGTCGACCGCGACGTGACCATCCTGTTCATGGACCTGGCTGGCTATACCGCTTTTTCCGATGGACGCAGCGCCGAGGAGGTGGCGCGCTATCTGAACGGAATTTTCGCCCGCGTTGGCCCCATCATCGAAGCAGGCGGCGGCACGATCGACAAATACACCGGCGATGGCCTGCTGGCCGTGTGGGGCGCGCCGACACCAGACACCGCACACCCCGTCCGTGCCTGGCAGGCAGCCTGCGAGATCAGGGACGCAATGGCTGTCGTTCTGTGCGAGATGCTGGAGGCTGACCCCCGCAGTTGCCGGATGCGGATCGGGCTGCATTCAGGCCGGGTTCTGG
>JBOFFB010000547.1:0-2470 GCA_051648385.1 Allobosea sp. | reverse complement strand
CTATCCGAACGCGCAGCATTTCATGCCCGCCGTTGAACTCGATTTCTGGCGCAGGCCGGATGTGACATCGCGCGTGCCGGAAGCCTTTCAGGCCATGGCGTCCGGCACTGCGCGGCGGCTCAAGATGATCGATGATCTGATCAAGCCGACAAAGCCCGGCGACGAGATCGCGCCCGGGGTCACGCTTGTCGACACCTCCGGTCACACGCCGGGTCATGTTGCGGTGCTGCTGACCAGCGGCGCGGACAAACTCCTGATCGGTGGCGATGTGCTGACCCAGAACATCGTCTCGTTCGCCAAGCCTGACTGGCGCTGGGGCGCGGACATGGACGCTGCCAAAGCCGCCGCCAGCCGCCGCCGCACCCTCGACATGCTGGCGACCGACCGCATCGCGCTGCTTGGCACGCACCTGCCATGGCCGGGTATGGGCCGCGTCGAGCGCAAGGACGGCGCGTTCCGGTTTGTTGGCGGGTAGAGGCGCAATCATCCATTGTGGCGCAACCCCTCTCCGTACCTCTCCCGCAAGGGGAGAGGGGCCTCAGCAGCATCGCTCGTTTCTTGAAGATCGTGCCAGACGCGGTCATTGAAGAATAGTACGCATGCCGAAGCCTCCCTCGCCCCTTGCGGGAGAGGGTAAGGGGAGAGGGGTCGCGCAAATCCGCCCCGCCCGCGCAATCTCCTTGAACGCACACGCCGCGCTTGCTACCTGCGGGGCAACAATCCCAAACCCGCACTTCCGGAGCACCCATCATCATGGCTCGCCAGTTCATCTACCACATGCGTGGCCTGTCCAAGACCTACACGGGCGGCAAGCAGATCCTCAACAATGTGCATCTGCAATTCTACCCCGATGCCAAGATTGGCGTGCTTGGGGTCAATGGCGCGGGCAAGTCGACCCTGCTCAAGATCATGGCCGGCATGGACAAGGAGTGGACCGGCGAAGCCTGGGTGGCGGACGGCGCGCGCGTCGGCTACCTGCCGCAGGAGCCGAAGCTCAACGAGGCCAAGAACGTGCGCGAGAACGTCTTGGAAGGCGTTGCCGCCCAACAGGCGATCCTTGATCGCTACAACGAACTGGCCATGAACTACTCGGACGAGACCGCCGACGAGATGACGAAATTGCAGGACGAGATCGAGGCCAAGGGCCTGTGGGATCTCGACAGTAAGATCGATCAGGCCATGGACGCGCTGCGCTGCCCGCCCGACGACTGGGCTGTGGACAAGCTCTCGGGCGGTGAAAAGCGAAGGGTCGCGCTGTGCAAGCTCCTGCTCTGGCAGCCTGAACTGCTGCTCCTCGACGAGCCCACCAACCACCTTGATGCCGAGACCACTGGCTGGCTCGAAAACCACCTGCGCAATTACCCCGGCGCGATCCTGATCGTGACCCACGACCGCTACTTCCTCGACAATGTCACCAGCTGGATTCTCGAGCTCGACCGCGGCCAAGGCATTCCCTACGAGGGCAATTACTCGTCTTGGCTCGGCCAGAAGCAGAAGCGGCTGGCGCAGGAAGGCCGCGAGGATGCCTCGCGCCAGAAGGCCATCACCGCCGAGCAGGACTGGGTGCTGGCTTCCCCTAAAGCCCGGCAGGCCAAGAGCAAGGCGCGCATCCAGCGCTACGACGAACTGGTCAAGCAGGCGGCCAACAAGGGGCCGGATACCGCGCAGATCGTCATTCCCATCGCCGAGCGGCTGGGCAACAACGTGGTCGATTTCACCGGCCTGTCCAAGGCGTTCAGCGACAAGCTGCTGATCGATGACCTCACCTTCAAGCTGCCGCCCGGCGGCATCGTCGGCATCATCGGGCCGAACGGCGCAGGCAAGACCACGCTGTTCCGCATGATCACCGGCGCTGAGAAGCCCGACAGCGGCACCATCGAGGTCGGCGAGACGGTCAAGCTTGGCTATGTCGACCAGAGCCGCGACTCACTCGACGACACCAAGAACGTCTGGGAGGAAATCTCCGGCGGCAACGACATCATCTATCTCGGCAAGCGCGAGGTGAACTCGCGCGGCTACTGCTCGACCTTCAACTTCAAGGGCGGCGACCAGCAAAAGAAGGTCGGCTCGCTTTCGGGGGGCGAACGCAACCGCGTGCACCTCGCCAAGATGCTGAAAAGCGGCGCGAACCTCCTGTTGCTCGATGAGCCCACCAACGATCTCGATCTGGACACGCTGCGCGCGCTGGAAGAGGCGCTGGAAGACTACGCCGGCTGCGCCGTCATCATCAGCCACGATCGTCGCTTCCTCGACCGCATCGCCACCCACATCCTGGCCTTCGAAGGCGACAGCCACGTGGAGTGGTTCGAAGGCAATTTTCAGGACTATGAGGAAGACAAGAAGCGTCGGCTGGGGATTGATTCAGTGATGCCGAAGCGGATTGCGTACAAGAAGTTCATGAGGTGAGGGATGGACACGAATCTTCCTGCGCAGTTATGTCGGACGGTCATGAGAGGAACTCATGGGTGGC
>JBOFFB010000546.1:0-1562 GCA_051648385.1 Allobosea sp. | reverse complement strand
TGGCTTCCAGCGAATGTCGATGCCTGCTTCCTGCGCCATGTCTTCGATGCGCATGGCAGACAGATAGGAATAGGTCGACGCGAAATCGTACCAGAAATCCAGTGTTGGCCGATTGGGCATGAAAACCTCTTGCGATTCGGTTTCTACTCTATGCCCTGGCCAGTTGACTTCAAGTGCTGCGGCATCTTCGCCAATGTTGCACGGATCAACGCCATCGGCTACCGGACGAACACATAGACTGCTGAGGACAAGAACCCACTATGGCCCAAGATGACAAGAGCGATACAAAACGCGTGAAGAAAGTCGTGCTCGCCTATTCAGGCGGCCTCGACACCTCGATCATCCTGAAATGGTTGCAGACCACGTATGGCTGCGAGGTGATCACCTTCACCGCCGACCTCGGCCAGGGCGAGGAATTGGGGCCCGCGCGCGACAAGGCTCTGCTGCTCGGCATCAAGCCTGAGAACATCTTCATGGATGACCTGCGCGAGACGTTCGTCAAGGACTACGTCTTCCCCATGTTCCGCGCCAATGCGCTTTATGAGGGCGTCTATCTGCTCGGCACCTCCATCGCCCGCCCGCTGATTGCCAAGCGGCAGATCGAGATTGCCGAGGCCATGGGCGCCGATGCCGTCAGCCACGGGGCGACCGGCAAGGGCAATGACCAGGTGCGGTTCGAGCTGGCCTACTACGCGCTGAAGCCCGACATCACCATCATCGCCCCTTGGCGCGAATGGGACCTCCGCTCACGCGAGCAATTGATCGCGTTCGCCGAGCAGCACCAGATTCCGATCGCCAAGGACAAGCGTGGCGAAGCGCCATTCTCGGTCGACGCCAACCTTCTGCATGCCTCGTCCGAGGGCAAGGTGCTGGAAGACCCCGCGCAGGAAGTGCCAGACTATGTCTATTCGCGCACGGACGGGCCGGAGAATGCGCCGGACAAGGCCACGATCATCTCCATCGACTTCAAGCAAGGCGATGCTGTCGGCATCAACGGCGTCGCGATGGCACCTGCGACGATCCTCACCGAGCTCAACCGGCTTGGCAAGATCAATGGTATCGGCCGGCTTGATCTGGTCGAAAACCGCTTCGTCGGCATGAAGTCGCGTGGCATGTACGAGACGCCCGGCGGCACGATTCTCCACGTCGCGCACCGGGCCATCGAGAGCATCACGCTCGACCGCGGCGCGGCGCACCTCAAGGATGAGCTGATGCCGAAATACGCCGAACTGATCTACAATGGCTTCTGGTTTTCGCCCGAGCGCGAGATGCTGCAGGCACTGATCGACCGCAGTCAGGAGTTCGTGACAGGCACGGTTCGCCTCAAGCTCTACAAGGGCAATACCATCGTGATTGGCCGGGAAAGCGCCTATTCGCTCTACGATCAGGACCTTGTCACCTTCGAAGAAGGCGCGGTTGCCTACGACCATCGCGACGCTGCGGGCTTTATCAAGCTCAATGCACTCAGGCTGCGCACGCTCGGGCAGAGGAAAAAGAAACTCGGGTTGTGAGAGTCGGCAGCTTCAATCCGGCAGGAGCATCGTCCGGCTGATATTGAAGAC
>JBOFFB010000545.1:0-1925 GCA_051648385.1 Allobosea sp. | reverse complement strand
CTCGCCGCCATGCCAACGATCACGACATAAAACAGCAGATGGACGATTTTTGCGGCAGCGCTTTGCAGGCGGTCGCTGGGCAGGCTGGCAGGCTTGCGATCAGCAAACTGCCACCATGCGATGCGGAACACCGTAAGAGTCAGAATGAGGAGCCCCATCGGCAGATGAAACCTCAGGATGCCAGCCTTTGTCGCGGCATCGAGTGCTGCCGACGCCCTGAAGCCTGACAAGAGCAGGCCAATGATAAGCAGCGCACTCGTCCAGTGTACAAGTATCGCAACCGTGCCATAGCGCTCAGCTGAGCTTTTGATTGCCATGGTCTGTCTTCCTCCTCGCGTGTATCGTCAGGCGACGCAAATTCCGGGGACCGCGATCTTCTCGAACAGGTGCGGTGCCGCGACGGCTGATGATGGATAACGCGAAAGCTTTGCCTTGAACTCCGGATGGGAAAATGCGGCGCGGAACGTCGCGTTCGACTCCCAAACTGCGTAGTTAAGGTAGGCGCAGCCATCACCGATGGCGCGATGAAGCTGGGTTGAAATGTACCCTGGCTGGCGTTGCATGAACTGAGCATCATCCTTCCAGGCCTCAAGCATCGCCGCCTCGTCTGCCTTGTCGAGCGTGAATAGGTTGATGAGAACAACTGCACCAGTCTCAAGGCCGAGCTGGCGCTCGATCGGGAACGCAGGGTCCATGGCGCGGAGTTGAAGCATCACAGATATCTCCCAATTTGGTATGATGATGTCGTAGTGTCTTTATCAATACGGAAACATATTGACATCATCATGTCAATAACAACTTATGGTGTCCGATGCGAGAAGTAGAGCGAACGCCGGCGGGTGAAGCCTTGACGCTGCTCATGCTCGATTTGTTCAGGTTCACGAGCTTGGCACTGACCGCAGGCGACCGCCTCGTTGCAGACCTTGGCCTGACCAGTGCGCGATGGCAGATTCTCGGCGCTGTGATTGCCGCTGAGCGTTCGCAACCCGTGGCCTGGATTGCTCGCGACCTCGGGGCCAACCGCCAGAACGTGCAAAGAATCGTCAACGACCTCCACAAAGAGGGGTTGGTGACGTTCGAGCACAACCCGCATCACAGACGCGCACAACTCGTCGTGCTCAGTGAGAAAGGACAGCGAGCATTTGACGCTGCCATGAACTTGCAAGCACCTTGGGTCAATCGTTTGACCGAAGGCGTGGCAGCGAAGGACATCGAAGTGGTCCACCGTGTGCTCGCCGCGTTGCGGGAAAAGCTCGAAGGGAGCGCGGAGCCGCACGAGGAGGGGTGAACGTGCTCATTCCTAAGTTTGTACGACGCGACGGGAGCGGAAACCAAAGTTGGTTACTCAACAACAGCAAATGGCCGCCGATGGCGCTTTGGGCGCAACCCAGCTAACGCCAGTCCAGAAGAATCACCTCACCCGCCGCAACGCCAGACCGGGATGCCCAGCTTGCGCGCCTTGTCGGCGAGATTGTCCTGGATGCCGGAGCCCGGCAGCACGATGACCCCGATGGGCAGCACCTCCAGCATGGCATCGTTGCGCTTGAAGGGGGCGGCCTTTGCGTGTCGGGTCCAGTCCGGCTTGAAGGCGATCTGCGGAACCTTGCGGGTCTCGGCCCATTTTGCGGCAATCAGTTCGGCTCCGCGATCCGACCCGCCATGCAGCAGCACCATGTCAGGATGGCGGGCATGGACCTGGTCGAGCTTGGTCCAGATCAGCTGGTGATCGTTGAAGGCAGTGCCGCCAGTCAGCGCCACCTTGGGGCCGGGCGGCAGCAGGATTTCGGTTTTGGCGCGCCGCCGTGCCGCCACGAATTCCCGGCTGTCGATGACCGACGCCGTCATGGCCCGGTGGTTCATCAATGAGCCGTGCCGCGGCCGCCAGCTCTGGCGCGTCTGGCGCTCGAACAAGAGGACAGCCTGGT
>JBOFFB010000544.1:0-7938 GCA_051648385.1 Allobosea sp. | reverse complement strand
GGTTGCAACCAAGGGGATGTCGGGCGACGACGCCGCGCCCGGGGCTGGAAGGCCATCCAGCCCCGGGCTGCGCCTATCCTAAAACAGAACAAACGCTCCAAAACAGATACAAGGGGATCTACGTCGCAGCATCGGTGCGCGATGGATCCCCTTCCCTCGCCTCTGGCTCGCCGGGGATGACACCATAATATGCCTTCTACTTCGGCGCGTCCGTCAGCTGGATCGTCCAGCTTTTCTGTTCGCCGGTGTCGACCTCGAAGAAGCTGGCCCGGTCAAAACCGCGCGGCAGGCAGTCCTCGATGCCGCGAATGGTGAATTCGCGGTTGCGCACGCACAGGATAGACTTGCCGGTCCACTCGCCGCCTTTGTCGTAATCGACCGCGTGGATATAGTAGAAGCGCGCCGCCAGCGTGCCGCGCAGGATGGTTTCGCAGCCACGGGGTGAGAGGTTCCACCAGCCCTCGGTGATCCAGCCCTGGCCATCGCGGTAGCCGAGCGCCACGCCGACGCGGCTTGCGGTGTTGTTGCAGATGCGCAGATCAGCCAGCGCCGCACCCGGACCGAGAAGGCCTGCGAGCAGTGTCGCAGCGAACGCAAATCTTGCCCGCATCATCACCGCCCCGTCCTCATGGATCGATCAGAATGACGCGGCAGTCATTCACATTGGTCAGGGTCGGGCCAGGATTGAGCAAGTCGCCGATGCCTTCGAAGAAACCGGTAGAATCGTTGTTGGCCAACATGGCGGCAGCATCATGACCGGCGGTGCGCGCCCGCGCCAGTGTGGTTGCATCGATCATCGCGCCAGCCGGGTCGGTCGGCGCACCACCACCGCCATCGGTGCCGTCCGTATCGCCAGAAACAGCTGCGATGCCGGCTGCTCCGTCGAGAGCAAGCGCAAGCGCCAGCGCATATTCCTGGTTTGGCCCGCCGCGCCCATGTCCCCGGATGGTGACAGTGAGTTCACCGCCCGAGATCAGTGCCGCGCGGCGGCCCTGTGCTTTCAGCGCCATCGCCCGCGCCGCTTGTTCGCCAGCCACAATGCTGGCCTCGCCTTCAATATCAGCCCCAAGCGAGATCGGCTCATAGCCCAGCGCCGCACAGGCGCGTGCGGCTGCTTCGATGGCAGCCTTGGGCTTGGCGATGATCTGGAAGCGCGCGCGCACCATCAATGGATCGCCTGGTTTCGGTGTCTCCATCGCCGGTTCGTCGAGAAGCCGGATGGCGCTCGGCGGCAGCGTGATGCCATACTTCGCCACCACCGCCTTTGCTTCTGCGTTGCTCGATGCGTCCGCGATCGTCGGCCCCGAGGCAATGATCGAGGGCTCGTCGCCCGGCACATCCGAGACTGCCAGCGTCAGCACCGGCGCGGGCCAAGCCGCCAGCGCCAGCCGCCCGCCCTTGATCAGCGACAGGCGCTTCCTCACGGTGTTGATCTCTTCGATGTTGGCACCCGAGCGCAGCATGGTGCGGGTGATCGCCTGCTTTTCAGTCAGCGTCAGGTCGCCGGCAGGCGCAATCCAATTGGCGGAACCACCGCCCGAAAGCAGCACGAGCACGAGGTCATCCTCACCCGCCTCATGGGCGAATGCGAGTGCCTGTCGCGCGGCCTCGACACTGGCAGCATCGGGCACCGGATGCCCAGCCTCGATCATGGGGATCAACCTTGTCCGTGCGCCATAACCGTGCCGGGCGACGGCCACCCCGGTGATGCGCGATGGGTCGACCTTCAGCGTATCGAGATAGTGCGCCTCTGCGGCAGGCGTCATGCTGCCTGCGGCTTTTCCAGCTGCCAGAATGATCAGCCGACCCTTCGGCATCGGCGGCAAGGCGGGGATCAGGCTCAGCGTGGGCAATGCCGCTTCGACGGCGGCCATGTAGATGGCCTGCAATGTGTCACGCAGCGGGGCAAGGATGGGCATGCACAACCTGTCGTGCGAGGAGTGGCCACACGCTCAGCCATGCACAGGTTGAGCGCCGAATAGCAAATCCTGTTAGACCGATTTGTCGCAACATGTCATCAGCAATCGGTGATTCCGGGGCAGGCTGATGAGTGCTGACAGGGCAGGTGACGTGGAGCGCATCGCGGGTGAAATGGCCGTGCAGGGCCTGGTTCTGTGCGATCATGCCTCCAACGCTATGCCGCCGGAATTCGGCAGACTTGGGTTGCCCGAAAGCCAGCTTCAGCGGCACATCGCCTATGATATCGGTGCGGCCTGGCTCAGCCGACGGCTTGCCCTGCGGCTTGGCTGCCCGGCCCTGCTCACCACCTTCTCGCGTCTCCTGATCGATCCCAACCGTGGCCGCGACGACCCGACGCTGGTCATGCAGATTTCGGATGGCGCGATCGTGCCGGGCAATGCCCGGATCGACGAGGCGGACATCCAAGCCCGCATCCAGCGGTTTTATGCACCTTACGATGATGCCATCGCCACGCATCTCGGCAGCGCCATCTTGCGCGATCTGCCGCCCGCAGTGATTTCGGTGCACTCGTTCACGCCCGTCTGGAAGGGCGTCGCCCGACCGTGGCATATCGGCCTGCTCTGGGATCGTGATGACCGGTTGGTCGCACCGATGTTCGAGGCGCTGCGTGCCGACCCGGATCTGGTTGTCGGCGACAATGAGCCCTACGCGGGTTGGCTCGAAGGCGACACGATCGACCGCCATGCCACACGCCACAGCCTGCCGAACGTGCTGATCGAACTGCGGCAAGACCTCATCGACACTCAAGGCAAGGCCGAGGCGTGGGCAGACCGGCTGGCAGGCATTCTCTCGCCGGTTCTGGCCGGCTGGCGTGCATATCCGCCGCCGGGCCTTTCGCTGGCGAGTGCCAGCGCCTAGATAGTGGCATCCCACGGAGGCCCATATGAGCACGCCCGAAATCGACGCCAAGACGATGATCGAACTTGAAGCGGCAGCGTTCCGCCGCCTCGTCCAGCACTTGCGCGAGCAAAAGCACGTGCAGAACATCGACATGATGAACCTTGCCGGCTTCTGCCGGAACTGCCTGTCGAACTGGTTGAAGGACGCTGCCGACGCACGCAGCATCGGACTTGACAAGGAGGCCAGCCGCGAACTCGTCTATGGCATGAGCTATGATGCCTGGAAGTTGCTGCACCAGTCCGAGGCAAGCGAGGCGCAGAAGGCTGCTTTTGAAGCCAACAAGCCACAGCATTGAGCTGGATCCGTCTTGACGAAGCGTGGCCAAGGCTTCATCCCGACGTCAACCTTTCACCCATGAACCACGATCCGGACCAAAGCCATGTCAGACGCAATCCAGGGCGATCAGCTCAAGAGCATCGTTCAACGCATCGAGCGTCTGGAGGAAGAGAAGAAGACCATCACTGACGACATCAAGGAGGTCTACTCGGAGGCCAAGGCCAATGGTTATGACGTCAAGGTGCTGCGCAAGGTGATTTCGATCAGGAAGCGCGACTTGCGCGAGCGGCGCGAAGAAGAAGCCGTGCTCGACCTGTATCTGCAGGCGGTCGGCGAGTCCGCCTAGAGCATAGCGCACAAAAGTGGGTACCGGTTTTGTGAGTACGCAATGCTCTAACTTATCATGATCGATCATCTTTCCGCATTGAGATGGATTCCATCCCAATGCGGGATGATCTAAAGAACTGTCCGATCAGCGACTGATGAAGGTCGTCGGCAGCGAGCGTACCGCAGGGCCGGAGAAGCGGTCGGCACGGGTGTCATTGGGGTCACGCTGGCTGAAGCCGAGTGACGCTGCCGGGGCCGAATCGTTCTCGACTTGTCCAGCCTGCATCTGCGCCGCGCGCGCCCGGGTATTCGTTACCTTCGCATTCGATGTCGGCGCGCCACCGGTTGCGACTGCGGCGAACAGGCTTGTCAGTGCCTGACGGTCTTGCTGAGCTGGAACGGCGGCACCGGTGGCCGCGACAGAAGCAGTTGCCGATACCGCAACGGGCGCTGCGCTTGGCCGCAGTGGCGCGATCGCAGCCGTCATGACCGGCACAGTGCCGGAACGTGGACGCTCTGGCGGCACCGGATGGCTGACAGGCACCAACTTGCCCGGCAGATCGCGCGGAACGGCAACAGCGGAAGCAGAAACTGAAGAGATAGCGCCAGCGGCGGCGGGGGCAGAGGCAAGCGCCATCTGGACTGCGGGCCCGACATCCGGCCGACGTGGCGGCAGGGGAACCAGTACCAGTTTCCCGGATGCAGTCTCAGGTACCGGCACTGCGGCAGCTTCTGTCGCTGGAGTGTTTGCAGCTCCCGCAGGGCCTTGCTGCCAGTTGAGGCGCTGCCCGGTCGAGCCTGGGTCGACGGAAGCCATCTGCACAGGTATCAGGTTGTTCGGTCTCGCCACCGGGAACGGCGCTGCCACGAAACGCGGCGTATTCGGAACCGGCGTGAGTGCAGGGGCGGCTACGGGAGCGGTTGCGGCAGCAGTGGTCGATGCTGTTGCAGGCCTCGCTGCCTCGGTGGCAGCTGCAGCGCGGACGGACGCCGCCGTATCATCACCTGCAGGCAAGGCTGCAATCTGTGTGGCCTCCTGGGTGCGGCCCCGGCCTAGCCCGCGCCGCCCGGTCTGCTCAGGCTGCGCTGTCAGCGGGACTCGCGGCACCTGAGGCTGGAAGATTGCGTACATGTCGCTGTGTTCGGTATTGCCACCTGTTGCCGGCGCATACGCCAGAACCTGTTGCTGGCTGGACCTGCCGCGCGGACCACGGCCACGCGCGGGGGCAACCTCTTCCTCCTCGTTCCAGCCGAAGAGCGAAGCCCACAGGCTCTTGCGCGAGCCTTGCATGATGGCACCTTCGTCGAAATCGGTTGAACCAAAACCGCCGACACTGCCGCCACGTGCCAGGATCTGCGCCTTCGCGGCCTCGTAACCTTCCAGCGGGCGGCCATCGGCGGCGATGTGCACCGTGTTGCCTCCCGGAAAAAGCCGGGCAAGCTGATCGCGCGGCATCCGTGGCCAGGAGCGAACACTGCCAACGTCGAGGTGAATGAAAGGCGTGTTCGCTGTCGGATAAAACCCGACACCGCCACGTTGCAGCTTCATGCCGACCGCGCGCACCTGAGACGACGAGGCATCGGACAGATAGAAGTCCATCGCCTTGCCTTCCATGTGCTGGCTATGCTTGGCGACACCGCGTGAGCGGCGGCGCAACATGGCATTCGTGCCAGGCGAACGATAAGCCGAGACCACATGAAAAGCGCTGCCTGACCCGACCTCGCGATGGACTTCCCAGGCGATGTCGAACAGCCGGGGATCCATCTTGATGACGTTGTCGTTGCGCCAGTCACGCAGGGCATGATTGAGCTTGGCCAGCGCTTCGCCGACATAGCGCCCGTCGCGCCGGAAGGTCACTGTGGTGACCTCCTTGGTGTGCATGTGCTGGATTGTGATGCTGCGGGTGTCACCATTTGCAACCGCATCCTGAGTGCCGCGCGAACCGACAGATATTCCCGCCGCTCCTGCAACCAGGAGTGTCAAAAGCCGCCGACAACCCTTCCAGGGCCGCCCGGTATATTTGGGATCAGGACTGGATGCCACGGTCCGAACCCGCAAATCTCTTTGAGCTCAACAACACTGAAGACCTTTTCCTTGCCCCTGGATCATCCCGCATTGAGATAGAATCCATCTCAATGCGGAAAGATGATCGATTATATTAAGTTAGAGCATTGCGTACTCACAAAACCGGTACCCACTTTTGTGCGCAATGCTCTAGACAAGAGGTGTCTGCAGGCTTCTTCCGAAACCTGCGACAGGTTGAGCCAAATGCGCGAAACGCGCAACGAGTTTGGAGTCGGCTGACGGAATCAAAGGGCATCCAATCTTCAAGCGCAGACCATGACGACATGTGGTTAACCATTCGTTGACACATGACCGTTCGGAGTAAGGTGTTCTAGCGAAGACCCATCTGAACCTCGTTCAGCCGTTAGCCGACAATCATGGCAAAACCATGCACAACCCGGAAGCGCAACACAGCCCGGATGCTGACATTTGCGCTGTTGCCCACCTTGCACTCAAAGCCCGAGCGCATCGCGCGTGCGACGATGAAAACCGTAGATGTCTTCATGGCTGCGCACCGCGCCGGCGTCATCGACGACATGCGTCATGTAGACAATATGAATCGGAAGCTTGCGCGTCAGCCGGATCGTGCGCTCACCGGAGCCGATCATGCCTTGCAGACGGCGTTCCGACCAGCCGTTCTCGCGGCCACCCAGTACAAGCTCCGCCAGCTTGAGCGGTTGCTCAACGCGCACGCACCCCGACGAGAAAGCCCGGCGGCTGCTGGCAAACAGTCCGCGCGACGGCGTATCGTGCAGATAGACCGCGTGATCGTTCGGGAACATGAACTTGACGTTGCCCAGCGCGTTTGTCGGCCCCGGTGGTTGTCGCACGCTGATCTGGTTGCCACGCCTGATCACCTGGAAACCGCGACGTTCTGCATAGCCCGGGTCGCTGGCCAGTTTGGGCAGGATATCTTCCTTCATGATCGTGGGAGGGATTGTCCATGACGGATTGATCACGAGGTGGTCCATCATGTCCGAGAAGATCGGCGTCGGGCGCTCGGTCTTGCCGACAACCACTCGGGCATTGTGAACGACGCGGCCGTCCTCGACCTTGCGCACCACATACTCCGGCACGTTGACGATGAGGTGTTCAGTACCAAGATCGGTGGGCAGCCAGCGCCAGCGTTCCATGTTTGCGATCAGATCGGCTTCGAGATCCCAGGCAGCACGGCCATTTGTGTCACCATTCGCACGGCTGCTCGCGCGGCCATTCATGGCATCGACCGTGGCGCGGTTGAGCACGCCGTTTGCCGGCAGACGATTGTCGCGCTGGAAGCCTGCAACCACCGTGGCGAGCGAGCGGTCATGGATGCGCGTCTCGTCAGGCGCAAAACCGAAGTGCGCCCTTATGAGCACGATCCGGTCATCACGCATGCCCATGCGGATCGCGGGCCCCTGCGGAATCCGGACTTGTGGCACGCTGGTCGGGTCAACCGCCTTGCGCTGCGACCGAAGCTCGGACAGCTTTCGCCTGAGCGCCTGATAACCTTCGTGCTGCGGCAGATAGGAAGCGAGAATCTGGCCAGCATCGGCTCCGTCTGCGCCAAGGCGGCCAAGCACCTCGGCTGCGCCCGGCACGGCAAGCTGAGGTGTGATCAACGCTGAAATCCGCCGAAGATCGACGCGGGCACCGCGCGCGTCGCGGGCGTAGCGCACGGCAAGGGCGGTCAGGCGGATATCGGCAAGCGCCAGATCGCTGACACGCGGCAGGATCAACCGCGGCAGAGCATAGTCAGCAGCTCTCAGTCCCTCCTCGCCGGCACGTGCGAGCTGCGCGCCGAGATTTTGCCCGGCCGTGCTGAGCCCGCCGCCCTCAAACCAGAATGGCTGATGGCCACGTGCTGCATAGACCGCAACGATTTCGCGGGCGTCACGCTCCGGCAGCCAGCTCAGTCGCAAGGCACTCGGGAGAGCTTGCGCAATCAGTGGAGCAAAATCTGCAGCTTCGCCCGCTTCTGGCTGTCGTTCTGCCAGAGCGGGGGCACTTGCGGGCCTTGTCTGAAACAGATCGTCGAGCACCACCGGTGCGGGATCTGGCAAGTCTGGCAGCACAAGCGCCATATCGAGCGCAGGTACCTCGCCCAGCGCAGGTGCTTCCTCCACGCGCGCTGGCACAGACGTGATCGCAGCCGTGACAACAACTGGCTCGGCCACCGCTTCCTGCGGCTTGTCGCCCAAATGGACCCCTAGAGCATTGCGCACAAAAGTGGGTACCGGTTTTGTGAGTACGCAATGCTCTATTTTATTCTGATCGATCATCTTTCCGCCTTGCGATGGTTCGGCGGCAATATCGATGACAACTGGCGCAGCTTCTGGCACAGGTGGCAGCATCGCCACAAAATCTGGCTCGGACAGGTCGTCGGCAGCGGTGATGACCACTTCGGCCGG
>JBOFFB010000543.1:0-3832 GCA_051648385.1 Allobosea sp. | reverse complement strand
CGCGACGAATCGCGGACTCAAGAAGAAACATAGCATCACGGCTATTTGTGACAATCTGACCGCTTCCGGACGTTTCGCGCCCAAGTCCTGGCAGCAAGCACCCTTCCGTGTGTTCTCGATTGTTGCCGGCGTGAATTCGAATGCCGGAAAAGCCCGGCACGTTGAGCAGCAGCGGCAGCGGCTTCTGGAAGCGCTTTGACTGCGTGATAACTATTTCGTATCGCCCAGCCGGTATCGCGGTTTCGGCCGCGACCTTTGGCCCGGCGCGAACACGGTCTTCAAGCACAAAGCAAATAAAGCGCCGAGAGTTGCCGGCACCCAACTCAAACAATTGGCCCGTGGTGTCAACATCCGTGAGCTTGTCGCGTTCGAGCCGTAGTTCCATCATGGCTGCACGGCCAGCGTCTTGCGCGCGTGGTCCTCAATCAACTTGGTGTGCTTTTCCTCAATTGTGCGAAGCCTTTCAACTTCGCGTTCAAGCGCTTCAATTCTGTTCAGAAGCTGCGCAATTTGCGCATCGTGCGCGGCCTTCACGTAAGGGTTGATTATTCGCAGGTTCACGCCCCAGGTAAGCACGATTCCGCAAATCATGCCAAGGGCAAAAAGCCCTCCGTAGGGGCCGAGCAGGTGCATTGTAAAGTCAGTTTCGCTCACAGCGACAACTGCACGTTGTCGAGCCGCTGCGTGAGCCCATTCAGCGCAGTCGCGATCGATCGCAGCTCAGCATCGACGGCTGGCGCGATCGGCGGCTGCGGGTCCATTGGGCCCGCAAGGGCATCAATAGTGGCCTTGACAGCGAGGCGTAAACGTGCGTCTGCGTCCGCTATGATTACTACCGCGCCCTCGTCACCGCTCATTGTCTGGCTCCTCGATTCGTCGTAGTCGGCTTTCCATGTTTACGATTCTGGCTTCCTGCATGCTAACGCGAGAACGCAGGTCGTCCACGCGTGCGGACAATATCACGCTCTGCTGCCAGGACACAAACGAGAGTGAGGCCGACAACAGCACGGCCATGATCGATCCGATGCCCACTACCAGCGCCCAAACGCCGTCGCTGGAAATATTGACGCTGGCGTTCGCGCTGGCGGCCATTTCGTCCACCTTTTTCTTTAAGTCTCTCAGCTCTTCCACGGTCATGATCTCTGCTCTGCGCCGGCCCAGATGTTACGCCAGCGCGGCACGCATGGGCGCGAATGTCAGATTTTGCGAGATTCTTGGGCTTGCGCGGTTAGGCCGGCCGCGTCATCAATCAGCTATCCGGAATTTCCGGATAACTAAATTTAATAGATGCGCCCCCTGCAAGTTGTGTCCGGGCTGGTGGGCCCTGGATCAGCTCTAGCAGGGGCACGCGGTTAGTAGAAGTTACCAGCAGCCTTGCTCGCCGATAACTCGCGCAGCACTTCGCCACGGCCGAGCCGGCCCGCCGCCCAACGCCGCAGATGGCATCGCGCCGAGCGCGGAAATATGCAGGGACGACACAGGCTTCCACAGTGGTGGCTGATACAGAGGAACAGTGATTGGCAGGACAAACGGAGTAGCTTGGCCCAAACCTACGATCAGCGCATCGCGCCCAGCTGACATGCATAGCACTGACAGTCGGTGCAGGCATGCGCCCGTAATAGATAGTGCATCGATCAACACAATGCACTGACGATCATTCACGCCTAGCCCATCCACAATATCCTGCATCCAAACGCCATCGTTCGGACTTGCGGCAGGGGCAGCGCTTGTAGGATTCCAGACCAGCAGCCACTTTTCGGCAGCCGCAATCTGGCCTCCGGCCTCGGCCGGTACCGGACCAAACTGATTGATGATTGGGGCGTCGTTCGACTCAAACGGTTGCGCATCGGCAAGCACCGGCACGAGCGCGCCGATGCCGATTAGCGCCAGAACGATGGCGGCTACGATCGCTATTTCGGTTTTCTTCTTTTTCATCTTGCACTCCTTAGTGGTGATTAGTGGTGATTAGTGGTGATTAGTGGTGACACACGCGCGCCCAGCCCTGCCCGAAGGGGGGCGGTCAGGACTGTGTTGGCGCGCGGGTGTCATTGTAAGTTTGCACTTTATTTTCTGTTGCTACTGCCTTACGCACGGCCGCTTTGTTGGCGCGAATCAGAGCCATGACCTCCGCTTGGTTGCGAGGGGAGGCGTAGCGCACCGCGCTCTCAATTACCAGATTTAGCCGATCCAGCTCAAGCGCGACAGCATGCTGGTCAGGCGCAGCCGAAATCAAGCGGGCATTGGCCCGGTTGTCTTTCGTGTTGCCACCGAAGATACGAACATCCAGCCCTAGACGGCTCTCGGTTTCTGGCGCCATGACACTTTTGGATCCGGCTTTCCACGGGCCTGGGGTGTGCTTGCTCATGCGTCGCCATTCCAACCAGCAAGCTCAGCGTCTGGCAATGGCTCAACAAAGCCGGCATATCTCACCCTTTCACTATCGATTTTAACGATAGAAGCGCCGGTCGACGTGTAGATGACTTGGTAAAAGTCGGTCCCTTGAGCGTTCATCCGCTCCGCGCGACGCTCTAACTCTTCATCCTCATCCTTTAATCCTAAGGATTCGAAGAATCGAGCCCGTTTATCGATATTTTCCCAGTACATGGCCTACGCTCCTCCTGGCTGACCCTCAAGGGTATAGATACACCATACGCCCTGGCGAAGGCCTTGTCAAGCGCTTTCTTCGCCGCGCTGATCGTCCACCCACTTCGCCGCGTCTGGCACATCTGCCCAGGCCTCGCGCCCCTTCGCCACCATCGCCGCGAATTGCTCGTTACTGAATGCCGGCGGCGCGATCTTGTCCATCTCGCGCTGCATAGATGCAAGCGCGGGTGTGTTGGGCTTTACGTACATGTATTGCGCTCCAAGCAATTGACGATTGCCAAGTACTCACAGATCACGCTCCAAGCTTGCCGATGGCCCTTGCAAACAGCCACGCGCCAGCCGCACACCCTAAGCATCTCCAGCCATTCGATCTGCTCCTGCGACGTTGCACCGCCGCGGGTGCGTTTTAGTTCTATGGCCAAGCCTACAAACCCGCCGTGCGTCGCTGGAATCGGCATCAGGTAGTCAGGAACGCCCGGCTTGACGCCTTCGGCCTTGAGCTTGACAGCGGTGATCTTCGAGCGCTTGCCACCATTTGGCACCGCAAACAGCCAGCGCAACGCCGGATGCTGCGGTTCGTGTAGCCTGACAAGTTCCATCAGGCGCAAAGCCTCGACGTGCTCGGTCGGCACGGATATTCGCTGCATGGTCATGATGGCTTAAACCCCTTGTGCGTTGCAGCATTGACAGTCAGCGGCCAATCTCCAAAGTAGTCGGCAAACGTGATCTGCTCGCCACGGAAAACGGCAGGCACAACACCGGGAGGGCCGTGTCTCTGCTTGGCAACATTGATCTCAGCGACGTCCCCAAAGTCGGATTTTCGCCCCTCCAACTCCGCATAATACTTGTCGCGATACAGAAAGATTATGGTGTCCGCGTCTTGCTCGATCTGGCCAGCGTCGCGCAGATCCGACATCATCGGCCGCTTATTGCTACGCTCTTCGCACTTGCGCGACAACTGGCACAGCAAAACAACTGGTATTTCAAGCTGCCGAGCCAGTTGCTTCATGCCGCGCGTGACAAAGCCAACGCTGATATCGTTGCGATCGGCCTTCGGCAAATCTATCAGACCAAGATAATCAACGACAAGCAACGACAACTTCGACTTGGCATGCAGCCTGCGCGCCTCGCTGCTGATCGAAGGCAGCGACATGACCGGTTGATCGCAAATGTGGATAGGCAATCTGAGCTTTGCAATCGCTTGCGTGACAGCGGTCCAGTCACCCTT
>JBOFFB010000542.1:0-1974 GCA_051648385.1 Allobosea sp. | reverse complement strand
TACTACGCGCGGCATGACTACGAGGAAGTGCCGAGCGATGGGGCACATGCGCTGATGGCGCGCCTGCGCGGGATGCTGCCTGGCCTTGCGGGCAAGCGCTTCGGCGCGCTGGAAATCGCGACCGCCGATGATTTCGCCTATCACGACAGCGTCGATCACACGACATCGAAGGCGCAAGGGCTTCGCCTGCTGATGGCGGACGGCTCGCGCGCCGTGTTCCGCCTGTCAGGCACGGGTACTGCCGGCGCGACGTTGAGGCTCTACATCGAGCGTTACGAGCCTGATGTCGCAAAGCACGGCCTTCCCACCGAGGTCGCGCTGCGCGATCTCGTGACGCTCGCGGGCGAACTGGCCGAGATTGGCCGCTTCACCGGCCGCAGCGCGCCATCCGTCATCACCTGATGGCGCAATATCGCCTTTCTCCGGGCCTGCCGCAGCCCATGGGCGTCACGCTGGATGCCGGCGGCATCAATGTGGCCGTGTTCTCGGCCCATGCCACCGCGATCATCCTGTGTCTGTTTGATGCGGAAGACCGCGAGACCGCCCGCATCCGCCTGCCCGATCGCAGCGGCGATGTGTTTCACGGCCATATCGCCGGCATCGGCGCGGGGCAACGCTACGGATTGCGGGCCGAAGGGCCCCACGCACCGCGCGACGGCCACCGCTTCAACGCCCACAAACTGCTGCTTGACCCCCATGCCACACTGATCGACCGGCCCTTCCGGCTGCACCCCGCGATGTTCGGATACCGGCTGGGCGATCCTGATCAGGACCTGTCCTTCGACGACACGGACAGTGCGCCCCACATGCCAAAGGGGATCATCTCCGCGCCGCTAGAGCCGCTTGCTCCCGCACTGCTGCACCCGTGGAACCGTACCGTGATCTACGAGATGCACGTGCGCGGCTTCACCATGCGCCACCCGCAGGTTCCTGAAAGCCTGCGCGGCACCTTCGCCGGATTGGCACATGACGCGCCGCTGGCATATCTGCGGGATCTCGGCGTGACCAGCGTGGAGTTGCTGCCCGTGGCTGCGTGGCTGGACGAGCGGCATCTCGCCCCGCTCGGGTTGACCAATTACTGGGGCTACAACCCCGTGGCGCTCTGCGCGCCCGATCCGCGCCTGGCACCCGGTGGCTGGAACGAAGTGCGCGCCAGCTTGGCGCGGTTGGCGGACGCCGGCATCGAGACCATTCTCGACGTGGTGCTGAACCACACGGGAGAAGGCGACGAGCTTGGCCCAACGGTGTCGCTGCGCGGGCTGGACAACGCCAGCTATTATCGCCTCGACGCCGGCGATCCGCGCCGCTACGCCAATGATGCCGGCTGCGGCAACACACTGGCGCTGGAGCGGCCGGCCCCGCTGCGCCTTGCCATGGATGCCTTGCGCCGCTTCGTGGAACTGGGCGGCGTCCATGGTTTCCGCTTCGATCTGGCGACCACGCTCGGCAGGCGCGCATCGGGTTTTGATCCCGCCCACCCGCTGCTGAGCGCCCTGGAGCAGGACCCGGTCCTCAGCCGCCTCAAGCTGATCGCGGAACCATGGGACATCGGGATAGGCGGCTATCAGCTCGGACGTTTCCCCGCTGGCTGGGGCGAATGGAACGACCGCTACCGCGACACCACGCGGCGCTTCTGGCGCGGAGAGGCGGGCCTGCTGGGTGAGATGGCAACGCGGTTTGCCGGTTCCGCCGATGTGTTTGCTTCGCGCCACAGACCGTTGTCGCGCAGCATCAACTACATCACGGCGCATGATGGTTTCACGCTGGCGGACCTCGTCAGCCACGACCACAAGCACAATGATGCCAATGGCGAGAGCAACCGCGATGGTGCCGACGCCAACCATTCCTGGAACCACGGCCACGAGGGCGCTTCCGCCGATGACAGGATCAAGGCCGCCCGCGCCGCCGATCAACGCGCGCTGCTGGCCACGCTGCTGTTGTCGCGGGGCACGCCCATGCTCGCCATGGGCGACG
>JBOFFB010000541.1:0-4861 GCA_051648385.1 Allobosea sp. | reverse complement strand
GAAGTTGCCATCCGACGCGCCGATGAGCTTCGACAGCCCGGCTGTGGCCAGCCTCGAACGCGCTGGCGCAGTCATCCTGTGCCAGACCACCATGCCGGAGCTTGGCTGGAAGGGTACTGGTGACAGCCCGCTGACAGGCGTCACGCGCAACCCGCATGACCCATCGCGGACGACTGGTGGCTCGTCGGCGGGGGCTGCCGTGCTGGCAGCGCTTGGCATCGGGCACCTGCATCTGGGCACGGACGGGCTGGGGTCTGTGCGAATTCCGGCGAGTTTTTCCGGTGTGTTCGGGCTTAAACCGAGCTTTGGCCGCGTCCCAGCCTATCCCGCTTCGCCCTTTGGCATCCTCGCGCATCTGGGGCCGATGGCCCGCACCGTCAGTGACGCGGCGCTGATGCTCAATGTGCTGTCGCAGCCGGACGAGCGCGACATGCTGGCCTGGAACACGGTGCCGCCGGATTTCCGGATTGCACTGCAAGATGGCGTGCGCGGCCTGCGCATCGCGTGGTCGCCGCGCATGGGCTTTGTCGAGGGGCTCGATCCAGAGGTCGAGCACATCTGTGCGCACGCAGCACGTCTGCTGGAAGCGCTCGGCGCAATGGTCGAGGAGGCTGATCCCGGTTTCGCCTATGCCGATGCACGCACGGCTGCAGATATGATGTGGCAATCAGGAGCAGGATCGCTGCTCAACGTGTTGCCAGCGGAGCGGCGGGGCGAGCAAGACCCCGGATTCGTTGAGGCCGGGGTCATTGGTCTTGGTCATTCAGCGCCTGAACTGGTTGCGGCCTTCCAGACACGTGCGCTGATCGCCGAGGCGATGCGGCGTTTTCATGAGCGCTATGACCTGCTGCTGACGCCGACCATGCCGATTCCCGCCATCGAGGCTGGCCGCGATACCCCGGCGGACGGCTCGTTTGGCACGGATTGGGTCAACTGGTCGCCCTATACTTATCCGTTCAACCTGACAGGCCAGCCAGCCGCTTCAGTGCCTGTCGGCAAGACTGTGGGCGGGCTGCCAGTCGGTCTGCAGATCGTCGGACCGGCTCGCAAGGACCAACTGGTGATGCGGGCCTCACGCGCGCTCGAAAGCGTGGTTGGCTACGTCCATCTCAGCGGCTGAGATTGAACGACCAGGATGTTGAAAAACCCAGCTCGAGCTGATGGCGCGAGCCCAGCGGGCTGACCACGACTGGAGCTTTCGAAGCGCCGCCGGTCAGGTAGTCATACTTGACGTAGGCAGTCGATTTGATTGCGGGATTCCAGCGATATGTGGCCTGGGCCAGCGCGCCGACGCTGTGGACGCCACCCTTGCCCTGATAAACCGGATAGCCGGACGCTGCGGCTTCTGCCGGGCTGACGGAGAAATAACTGTCGACATATTTCGTGTTGACGATGGTCAGGCGTGGACCTGCGCCAAAGGACCATTGCGCGTTCGGATCGGTGAACGCATCGAGCTTGAGTTCGCCGACCAGCCCTTGATGGCCGCGAACCGCTTGCCTGAGATCGGCGCGGGCGCGGAGCCATTGTGTCGGGTAGTACTCGCCGAAGCCGCCGATTTCGACTCCGAACGGAACTTTTTCGAGGCCGTTCAGGCGGCGCTGATCCTTACCCGAGCGCGGTGGCACAATGGCTGCGCCCACGCCTGCACGCCAGTTGTCGCCATTCAAGAGGCCAATGCTGATCGCGTCATCCTCAGCGGACCACCAGCGCACGGCACCTGCACGGCCAAAGCTGATAATCGGGCGGAAGGCGATGGAGAAACGGTCTGCGCCTTCATAGGTTGGCTGCATACGGACTCCAGCGCCGACTGTCATCTGCCATTGGCCCTGCTGGCCGGACTGGGCAAAGGCCGTTGCGGGCAACAGGGTTGCTGCAGCGAATGAAGCCAGCAGTGCTGATACTAAACGAAAAAGCTTGGTCATGTCGTTGTCGAACCCTGATCGGACCACTGCCGCCAGATGGCAACTTGCCGCGTGACACATCGCCTGAGCGTTGTTCACATGCCGTTATCCTCAATGATCGCGGTAACCAGACGGCTAAAAGACGTGGTTAAGGGAAGTTTTTTGTGCGCCTCGCCAATGCTCTCGCCTCGACTGGAGGCATTGCCAGAAAGCTCAAAATCGGAAAGGCTTCCATGCCAAGGTCGATGCGAAATGGTGTGCGGCGCGGTGACTACCTATGCGCGCAATATAGCCACAACATCGCTTCCTATCGTTGGCAACGGGCGCTATCGTCCCGACGCAGCTTGTGAATTCGAAAGTTGAGCCTTTGGCCGTTATCGCCGCGATCCAGCACGTCACGCATTACACCTATGACCAGCCGGTGACGCTGGGCCCACAGATCATCCGCCTTCGTCCGGCTCCGCACAGCCGGACACGCGTGCAGAGCTATTCGCTGAAAGTCAGCCCGGCGCAACACTTCGTCAACTGGCAGCAGGACCCCAGTGGTAACTGGCTTGCGCGCTTTGTGTTTCCCGACCCGGTGACCGAATTCCGCATCGATGTCGATCTCGTGGCCGACCTCGCGGTGGTCAATCCGTTCGATTTCTTCGTCGAGTCCGAGGCGGAGATCTTCCCTTTCGCCTATCCAGCGGATTTGAAGGAGGAACTTGCACCCTATCTCATGGCCGAACCTGCTGGCCCCAAGCTCAGCGCCTTCCTCGCCACGGTCCCGCGAGAGCCGACCAACACGGTCAACTTCGTCGTCGACCTCAACGCGCGCCTGCAACGCATGATCGCCTATGGCATCCGGATGGAGCCCGGCGTGCAGACACCGGAGGAGACACTGTCGCTTGGTTCCGGTTCGTGCCGTGATTCCGGCTGGCTGATGGTCCAGATCCTGCGCCATCTCGGTTTCGCGGCACGTTTTGTGTCGGGTTATCTCGTGCAGCTCACATCAGACGTTGAACCGCTGGAGGGCCCCAAGGGCACCCAAGTCGATTTCACAGACTTGCACGCCTGGACTGAAGTCTACATCCCCGGCGCGGGCTGGATCGGCATGGACCCGACCTCTGGCCTGCTTTGCGGGGAGGGGCACATACCTGTGGCCGCGACCCCGCACTATCGCTCGGCTGCCCCGGTCAGCGGCTCGTTGATGGGCTTTGCTAACACCTCCTTCGCCTTCGAGATGAAGGTGACGCGGGTGCGCGAGGCCCCGCGCATCACGCTGCCATTTTCGGATGAGGCGTGGGACAGCCTTGATGCGCTCGGCGAGAAGGTCGATGTCGATCTGGCGGCGCAAGACGTGCGCCTGACCATGGGCGGCGAGCCGACCTATGTGTCGATCGACGACTACGAGGCGGAGGAGTGGAACACCGCGGCCGTCGGCCCGCAGAAGCGTGGCCGCGCCGATGACCTGATCCGCCGCCTCCGGACACGCTTCGCGCCGGGCGGCTTCCTGCACTACGGGCAAGGCAAGTGGTATCCGGGCGAGACGCTGCCGCGCTGGGCTTTCGGGCTTTATTGGCGCAAAGACGGCAAGCCGATCTGGCGCGACATGAGCCTGATCGCACCCGAGCCAAAGGCCCCTCAGAAGGCCAGCGCCGAAGCCGGGCCTGCGAGGGACTTGACGCTGCACGTGGCGCGAAATCTTGGCATTGACGCGGATTATGTGGTGCCAGCCTTCGAGGACCCGGCCCATTGGTTACTGAAGGAAGGGCAACTGCCGCCGAATGTCGACCCGGCAAACCCGAAGCTGGCTGACCCGGAAGAACGTGCCCGCATGGTCCGCACGTTCGAGCGCGGCTTGAACAATGCCTCTGGCTACGTGCTGCCGGTTCAGCGCTGGCAGGCGGCGGCCAGCGACCCGCGCTGGAAATCCGAGCGCTGGGGCCTCAGGCGCGGCAAGCTTTTCCTCGTGCCGGGCGACTCGCCCGTGGGCTACCGGCTGCCACTCGGCTCGTTGCCGTGGGTTGCGCCATCCGCTTATCCGCACATCCACAGCCAAGACCCGTTGGAGGCACGTGCGCCGCTGCCGCAGATTGATCCTGATCATGGCCTGAAGGCAGTCGGAGGCCAGACTTCGGAGGAGGGGGCTGCACTAAGCTTCATCGCCTCCGCCGAACGCGGCGTGCAGCGCCAGGAGCGTGTCGAGCAGGATCTTGAAGCCGAAAGCGTGCGCACGGCGCTCAGCGTCGAAATGCGCGACGGCGTGCCATGCGTGTTCATGCCGCCGGTCGAAAAGGTCGAGGACTATCTCGAATTGCTCGCAGCGGTCGAGGCTGCAGCCAAGGCCACCGGTACCCCGGTTCATGTCGAAGGTTACGCGCCGCCGTATGACCCGCGCATTGAGGTCATCAAGGTCACGCCTGATCCGGGCGTGATCGAGGTCAACGTCCAGCCGGCAACGACGTGGGCGCAAGCGGTGGCCATCACCAAGGGGCTTTACGAGGACGCCCGCCAGTCGCGCCTTGGCTGCGACAAGTTCATGGTCGATGGCCGCCACACCGGCACAGGCGGCGGCAACCATGTGGTAATTGGTGGTGCGACACCGCCTGACAGCCCGTTCCTCAGGCGGCCTGATCTGCTGAAATCGCTGGTGCTCTACTGGCAGCGCCACCCATCGCTGTCCTACCTGTTCTCCGGCATGTTCATTGGCCCGACCAGCCAGGCACCGCGCGTCGACGAAGCGCGCCATGATGGGCTTTACGAGCTTGAGATTGCGATGGCCCATGTGCCTGCGCCGGGGCAAGGTTACATCGCGCCGTGGATGGTCGACCGGCTGTTCCGAAACCTGCTGATCGACGTCACCGGCAACACCCACCGCGCCGAAATCTGCATCGACAAGCTCTACTCGCCCGATGGCCCGACAGGCCGCCTCGGCCTTGTCGAGTTCCGTTCGTTCGAGATGCCGCCTGACGCTC
>JBOFFB010000540.1:0-2217 GCA_051648385.1 Allobosea sp. | reverse complement strand
CAACCTTCAGGTGAAACCACTTTTGAGATGGCGTCACCAAAAGAGCGCGGAGGAGCAAACCTCCTTCGCATGTCAGCAACATACTCTCCCCAATCTACCGATCAACACGAATGAACGCAGGTTGGGTGCCACGGGGGTGCTTTGGAAATGGGTGTTGCAAGATCGCCACGGTTTGCTCGGCACCGGCAGGGTTTCGTTAACCCTGGAGCCGTCCAGCACTGTGTTTTCGGCTGCGGGGGCACTGCGAAACCGTGACGTGCACCGTCGATTGCGACCCGGAAAGGTGAATGAACAGGAATCACGCTGCCATTGCCACACTTAAAGACGCCGCCGCGTGGCTCGGTATCGAATCGGATTGCACCGCGTCGCGGGCACCTTATAAATGATCTATCGCCCGTCCGGCGGTGGGCCCTGCCGAAGGGCGTGCACGCAAATTCTGGAATGGGCTCACAACAAAGCGGCAATGCCCGCATCTTTCGGAGGATACCATGGTTTCCCGTCGTGAATTCGTTGCAGGCACTGCCGGTGCCGCTGCCGGTGCTGCTGCCTTGGCAGCGGGCTTGGTTCCATCTGGCGCGCAGGCGCAGGCCGTTGAGCTGCTCAAGATGTTTGTGCCCGCCGCACCTGGCGGCGGCTGGGACCAGACGGCGCGCTCGATAGAGGCGGTGCTGCGCGCCACCGGTGCCGTCAACGGCGTTCAGATCACCAACGTGCCGGGTGCGGGCGGCGCTGTCGGCCTGCCGCAGTTTCTCAACAACTGGAAAGGCCAGGGCAATTCGCTGATGATCGCCGGCATGGTGATGGTCGGTTCGCTGATTGCCAACAAGAGCCCGCTCAAGATCACGACCGCCGTGCCGATTGCGCGCCTCACCGGTGAGTTCCTCGCGTTGGCCGTGCCGGCAGCTTCGCCATTCAAGGATGCCAAGGATTTCGTGGCGGCACTGAAGGCTGATCCGACCAAGGTGCCGGTGGCCGGCGGCTCGGCGGGTGGTTCGGACCACATCCTTGTCGGCATGATTGCCAAGGCGGCTGGCGTTCCAGCCGCACGCGTTTCTTATGTGGCATTCGCGGGCGGCGGCCCGGCCATGGCAGCGCTGCTCGGATCGCAGGTCTCGGCGGGCGT
This sequence comes from Allobosea sp., assembly GCA_051648385.1. Taxonomy (GTDB): domain Bacteria; phylum Pseudomonadota; class Alphaproteobacteria; order Rhizobiales; family Beijerinckiaceae; genus Allobosea. The sequence goes on along the minus strand of JBOFFB010000540.1, from coordinate 1,094 downwards.
TTCCGGCTACGGCGAGTTTGCCGAGCAGGTCAAGGCCGGCAAGTTGCGCGTGCTGGCGATCTCCGCTGATAAGCGGCAGGCAGGCATTGACGCGCCGACACTCAAGGAACAGGGCATCGATGTCGAACTGTTCAACTGGCGCGGGGTGTTCGCGCCTCCCGGCGTGTCGGATGCCGACCGCGCGGCGATGATCGCCATGATCAACAAGATGGCTGCGACGCCACAATGGGCCGAGATGTGCAAGACCCGCGACTGGACCCAGATCACGCTGACCGGCGATGGCTACAAGGCTTTCGTCGAGGCAGAAGTGGCGCGCATCGAAGGCATCCTCAAGGATCTCGGGTTGGCTTGACGGCACCCCTGCATCGGGGCGCACCAAGACGCCTTTTCGAGCTGATCAACCCAGACCGGCCATGGCACGCGCCACGGCTGGTCTGCGTTGGCGAGGTGTTGATCACGATGCCTAGCCCGCGTTAGCATCCATCCTCACATCCAACGCAGGCTTGAATTTCACATCCAGAAAATGCAAATTCCAAAAAGTCGGGGGACGAGGGTTTGGAACAACAGCAATTGACCAAAGGCGGGCTTGCGACAGGCGAGCTTGCGGTCGCGCTCGGCGTTGTCGCGCTGGCTGCCGTCGTGTTGTGGCAAGCCTACAGCATCCCCGTCTCGCCGATATATGCCAAGGTCGGGCCTACACTGGTGCCGATCATGGCGGGCTTGGGGCTCCTTGTTTTCGGGGCAGCACTCTTGTTCTCCGCACTGCGCGGCGGCTGGCAGACTGATGACGAAAAGGCCATCACACCCGACAAAATGGCGCTCGGATGGGTGCTCGCCGGCCTTGCCCTGAATGTGCTCACGATCGGGCCGCTTGGTTTCACGCTTGCCTCTATTTTACTGTTTGTCTGTGTGACTAAGGGCTTCGGCTCGCAGAACATGGCTCGCGATGCTGCCATCGGCGCGGCGTTCGCGCTCATTGCCTATCTCGGCTTTGCCAAGACACTCAATATCAATATCGGCTCCGGCATCATCGAAAATGGCGTCGAGTGGGTCATCTCCAGTTTGAGAGGGCGCTGAGCCATGGACGGTTTCAA
>JBOFFB010000539.1:0-6866 GCA_051648385.1 Allobosea sp. | reverse complement strand
AAGGCCATGCGCGCCGTCCTGCCTAAAACCACCCGCCTGATCGCGGTGGGTGGCGTAGGCCCGGGCAATATCCACGCCCTCAAAGCGGCGGGTTGCGATGGATTCGGCATCGGTTCGACGCTGTACAAGCCGGGCGACGCACCGGCGCAGGTGTCGACCGTGGCACATGAACTGGTTGCCATGCTGGGCAAACGCTGACGTCTGCACGAGGCCACGCCGGAACCGGTCACCCTTGGACAGTGGATGCGTCGTCGGTCGTTGAGCCGGCCGGACATCTTCCCGATCATGGACCTTTGTTTGGCGGCGGCCTTGTTGTAGCGCCGATGGAAAGTTCCACGGGCACAACACTCTGCCGCTCGACCTTGGCGCCGTTGATCCGTGCCAGCAGCGTTCGGGCACCGAGCGACCCCATCAGCAGGCGCGGCGTGATGACCGTGGTCAGCGGGCGCGGCAGCACGGCGTTGATGCCCAGTCCATTGAAACCAATGATGCCAATGTCTTCGGGCGTTGCAAGCCCGAGCTTCTCGCAGGTCGACAGCCCGCCGAAAGCCATGTGGTCGTTAAGGTAGCAGATACAGTCCGGCGGTGCGCCGCCCGAAGCGAGCAAGGCGCGGGTGCCGTTCATGCCCGCCTCGAACGAAGCGTGCTTCTCGCTGCGGCGCACCGTCAATTCGCGGATTCCGGCTTCCATGAGGGCAGCGGAAAGGCCCGAAAGCCGCTTTTCAGCGCGCGGATCCCGTCCCTCCTCGACGCCAACGAAGGCTGGTTTGCGATAGCCGCAGGCAACGAGCTGGTGGCCGAGCAATCGGCCAGCGGCAACATGGTCGATGCCAACGCAGATATCGATCGGATCGGCACACTGGTCCCAGATCTCCAGTGTGGGAATTCCCGCCGCGCGCAGCTCCTCCCGAACTTCCGGCGTATGGTCGACCCCGCTCAGGATCACGCCAGCCGGCTTCCAGTCGATCATCCGTTCCACCCAGAGCGCCTCGCGGCGGCTGTCGTAGTCGGAGTTGTCGAGGACGAGATCATAGCCTGCGACATCGAAGGCACGGCGCATTCCGTCGAGTATGTCGGCAAAAACCTCGTTGTAGAGCGTGGGCAATGAAATGCCGATCAGCGTCGAGTGAGAGGCCGCCAGCGAGCGGGCCGTGCGGTTTGGCCGGTAGCCGAGCTGCTTGGCGACGTTCAGGATCTCTGTGCGCCGTGCGGATGACACACCCTCGACACCACGCATGGCGCGCGACACCGTCATGATGCTGACGCCGACAAGTTCGGCCACGTCCTCGATGCTTGGGTGCTGTCGCGCCATGTGCTGACGTTAGCGCTAACGTCGATTTCCGGTCCAGCCAATTAACACGGCCCGTGCGATGCCGCATACCTTGGAACAAGCAAGAGGAGCTCACGCGCGGGATACTGTTGGCGCAAGGGCTCTCGCGGGAGGAAATTAGTGCCGGAAATTGTCTTCGACCGCGTCGAGAAGCGGTTCGGTTCGGTGCGTGTGCTGCCACCGCTCGACCTGAAGCTTGCGGATGGTGAGTTCACCGTTCTTGTCGGACCGTCGGGCTGCGGCAAATCGACGACCCTGCGGATTCTGGCCGGCCTGGAAACACTGACCGCCGGAGAAATCTACTTTGACGGCAAACCGATCAGCCGGCTTGATCCGAAGGACCGCGACATCGCCATGGTTTTCCAGGACTATGCGCTCTACCCGCATATGAACATCGCGAAGAACATGTCCTTCGCGCTCCGCCTCAAGCGTGTGCCCAAAGCTGATATCGACGCGCGGGTGAAGAGCGTCGCGGCGATGCTGAACATCGGCCACCTGCTCGACCGCAAGCCGGGTGAATTGTCCGGCGGCCAGCGCCAGCGCGTCGCCATGGGGCGGGCATTGACGCGGGACGCCGGCACCTTCCTGTTCGACGAACCGCTGTCCAATCTTGATGCCAAGCTGCGCGCGAAGCTGCGCACGGAGCTCGCCGAGATGCGCACCCGCATCGACAAGAGCATGGTCTATGTCACCCATGATCAGGTGGAGGCCATGACGCTGGGCGACCGCATCGTGGTGATGTCGGAAGGCCATATCCAGCAGCAGGGTACGCCGCGAGAGCTTTTCGAGAACCCGGTCAACCAGTTCGTCGCGGGCTTCATCGGCAGTCCGACGATGAATTTCATGGATGGCGCGCTGGTGCGCGAGAATGGCCTTCTTCATGTGCGCGGCGATGGCTACCAGCTGCCGCTGGACGAGCACGCCGCACAGCGCATCGGTGCGGCCTCGTCCGCCGCCGTCGTTGTCGGCATTCGCCCTTCAGCCTTCACGCTCGATTTGGCAGAGCGCGCGCCCATCGCTCTGCGCGTGGTCGTGGCGGAGTACCTTGGCACCAACTCGGTTCTCGCCACACGCTGCGGCACGAGTGACGTGCTGGTGGAAGCGGCAAGCGCCCATCTGCCGAAATCGGGAGAGACCATCACCTTCGGCGTCCGCCCACGCGACGTCATGGTGTTCGACAAGACAACGGGAAAAACGCTGTGAACCAACCACGGCGGCAACACAGGGAGAGAACGATGAAGAAAACCCTCAAGGCCTTGATGCTCGGGGCAAGCCTCGGGTGCCTCGTGCTTGCGGCAACTGTTCCGCAAGCCGCAGCGGACCCCTACCAGCCCCATCGTGGCAAGACGCTGGTCGTCAACTTCCCGGCGCATCCGCATTACTCCGCCGTGCTGAAGGTTCTACCGGAATTTACGAAGGAAACGGGCATCAAGGTCGAGGTCGACCAGCTCGAATTCCTCAAGATGCGCGAGAAGCAGACGCTGGAATTGACCAAGGCGCGCGGTGACTATGATCTGATTTCATACGTCGTGTTCTCGAAGGCTGACTACGTCTTCGCCGACCAGCTGGAGAACCTTGCGCGCTACTTCATGAATCCCCGTCTCGCGGACCCCGCCTTCGATCCCGAAGATATCATTCCCGGCTACATGCAGAATATCGGCGTGGCCGGCGGTGCGAAGGGCTATCTGCCCGGTCCCACGGGATCGCTGTTTGGCATCCCCTTTGGCTCTGAAACCTCGATCCTCGGCTATCGCAAGGACATCTTCGAGAAGCACAACCTTAAGGTGCCCACCACCTATGACGAGATGGTGGACCTTGCCTGCAAAATCCCGCAGCTCGAGAAAGGCATGGGCGGCATGGCGTCCCGCGCGGCCTCCGGCCACCACGCGGCGCATGCCTATCTGCTGCATCTTGCGCCGCTCGGCGGGCGGGTGTTCGATGACAACTGGAACCCGATCATCAACAACGCGGCCGGTATCAAGGCGGCGGAAACACTGAAGAAGATCGTCGATTGTGGACCTGAAGGTGCCAAGACCTTCGGCGTCGCGGAAGCTGGTGCGGCCTTCCTGCAGGGTAAGACCGCGATGTATCTCGACTCGACGGTCTTCGCTGGCCAGGTCGATAACCCGGTCCAATCCAAGGTCGTCGGACAGGTCGGCTGGGCGATGCATCCAATGGGTGTCCGGCGCGGATCGCAGACCGGCGGCTTCGGCATCGCCATTCCAAGAAACGCGAAGAACAAGGAAGCAGCTTTCCTGCTGATGCAGTGGCTCACCTCCAAGCGGGTCGACAAAATGGTGGCGCTGCAGGGCGGCAATCCGATCCGCTTCTCGACCCATGCGGACGCCGAGGTGAATGCGAAGTTCCCCTATATGTCCACGTTCGGCGAAGCCCTGAAGCACGCCGATCCGGACTGGCGTCCGATCATCCCGGCCTGGGGCAAGATCAACGCGGATCTCGGCACCACGCTTTCCAAGGTCCTGACCGAGAATCTCGACGTCAAGCAGGCCATGGACGGCATTGCCACCCGCACCAAGGCGGTGATGACCGAGGCCGGCTACGACACCTTCCGCAAGTAGGCCGCAACTAGCGGGCTTAAAATGAGCAGCGACCTCATCCTGAGCCTGTCGAAGGATACTTCATTCCAAGCCCGATTTAGGCCTCGACCCTTCGACAGGCTCAGGGTGAGGGCTTGAGCGAGGAGCCAGACCTTCTGAGACTGGCTCCTGGTGAAAGACAAGAAGATACAAACAGCAGCGCGGGTTGAACCCGCGCTCCCCCCACAATCAGGAAAGCAACACCAAGCGCCATGCAGGCCGCCAACACCTCAAGGCTCACGCCCTACCTGTTCCTGATGCCTGCGGCGGTGATCCTCGCGGTCGCGCTGATGTATCCCATCGGTTACATGCTCTACGCGAGCTTCCTCGACTGGAACCCGAGCCAGCGCATCGGCGAGGCGGGCTGGGTGGGCTTGCGCAACTATATCTTCCTGCTCAACGATCCGAAGTTTCGTGAATCCTTCGGCGTGACGATGATCTTTGCGGCGGCCGTGGTCAGCATCGAGATGGTGCTGGGCGTGGGGCTCGCGTTGCTTCTGGACCGCAACATCCGGGGCATGTCGGTGCTGCGCACGCTGTTCATCCTGCCCATGATGATCGCGCCCATCGTGGTCGGCCTGATGTGGCGTTACATGTATCACCCGACGGTCGGCACCTTCAACCGGACGCTGAAGGGGCTGGGCCTCGACCCCGTCCCGTGGCTGTCCGATGCCAACTGGGCTCTGGCGGCCGTGATCATCGCCGATATCTGGCAGTGGACGCCCTTTATTTTCATCCTGGCGTTGGCGGCCTTGCAATCATTGCCCCGTTCGGCGCTGGAGGCCGCCCGCATCGACGGGGCAAATGGCTGGCAGCAAATCCTCTACATTAAGCTCCCGCTGATGCTTCCGGTGCTGGTCGTGACGGGGCTTCTCCGGCTGATTGACGCTTTCAAGGTGCTGGAGGTGGTGCTGGTGCTGACCAATGGCGGGCCGGGCCTCTCCACCGAGATCCTATCGTTGCGCATCTCCCGCACGGCATCGGAATTCCGCGAGCTCGGTGTGGCCGCCGCGATGTCGAACATTCTGCTCCTGCTTCTGCTCGTGCTGACACTCGCGATGTTCATCTTCAACAAGATGAACGAGACGCGCGCCGCGCGCCTTCGCGCCGCTGCCGAAAAGGGAGGCCACTGATGAGCACCGCCACGGAACGCCAGCACCCCGGCTTCTACGCGCTTGTCGTCGCCCTCGTGGTGATGTCCGTCGGGCCGATCGTGCTGATGCTGATCACCTCGTTGCGTCTCAACGTCGAGATCATGAGCGACACATCAAGCCTGCTCTTCATGCCCACCCTTCGCAACTATGAGGCGGTGCTGTGCGATGTGCTGTGGTACGCGCCCACCACCAACGCGGTCTGCGATCCGACCTTCGCGCGCGCGCTCGGCAATTCCCTGTTCATTGCGACGATTGCAACGGTCCTGACGCTCGTGATCGGCTGCATGGCCGCCTATGCCATCGTCAGGTTCCGCTTCGTGGGACGCGACGGGCTGTCGCTGATGACGCTGATCATGCGCATGGTGCCGCCTGCGGTGCTGCTGGTGCCGGTCTTCGGCATCTGGACCTTCCAGTTCTGTATCGGGGACAGTTGCGCGGCCGGCACGCATTGGGGGATCATCCTCATCTACGTGGCGATGAACCTGCCCTTCGTGATCTGGATTCTGCAGAGCTTCATCGCGCAGGTGCCGATCCAGCTTGAGGAAGCGGCGCGCATCGATGGCGCAGGCCCGTTCCGCGTGTTCTTCCTCATCGTTCTGCCGCTCATCAAGCCGGGGCTCGCCGCTGCTGCGATCTTCACCTTCCGCATTGCCTGGAACGAGTTCCTCCTCGCCAATGCACTGGCTGACCGCAAGACGCGCACCGTACCCGTGACGATTGTCAATTCGCTCACCGAGTACAACATCGACTGGGGTGTGATCATGGCCACCGGCATGCTTCTGGCGGTGCCGCCGATCATCTTCACGCTGCTGGCGTCGCGCCAGATCATCACCGGCATGACCGCCGGTGCGGTGAAGGGCTGACAGCGGCAGTCAGCATGATCGAGTGGCTTCTCTCTCCTGTTGATCCCGCGAGGCTGCATGCCGTCAGCGAGGCTGTCGCCTGGCACGGCCGCAGCATGACGTTCGCCTGGGGGGTCCTTGTGCCTGGCGGTGTCCTGGCGGCGCGGTTCTTCAAGATCCTGCCGGGCCAGGACTGGCCGCAAGAACTCGACAACCATGCGTGGTGGCTGACGCATCGTATGCTCCACTATGTCGCCGGACTGCTGACGCTGGCCGGCCTCGGGCTTGTTCTGGGTGGCTTGTCCTCTCCGGGTGCCAGCGGCACCCACGCCCTTCTCGGCTGGTCGGTGGTGATCCTGGCGTTGGGGCAGTTTCTCGGCGGCTGGTTCCGGGGCAGCAAGGGCGGACCGACCGACCCGCGCCCGGATGGCTCGCACAATGGCGACCACTACGATATGACACCCCGGCGGCTGGCGTTCGAATACCTTCACAAGATCGGGGGCTATACGGCGCTGGTCACTGCCATTGGCGCGATCACTTCCGGGTTGTGGCGTGCCAACGCGCCTGTCTGGATGTGGCTGCTGATTGGTTTCTGGTGGCTGTTCCTTGCGGGCGTCTTCGCTGTGCTGCAGCGTGCGGGTCGCGCCTATGACACCTATCAAGCCATCTGGGGGCCTGACCCGCGTCATCCCGGCAATGCGCGCCGTCCCATCGGGATTGGTATCGTCCGACCCGGCGATTGAGGCACGCCCCCGTTGCTGTCCTGAGCCGTGACGGCATCCAGCAACGAAGCGAACAAAGATCGGTCAGGCTTCCGGCAGGCGCTGGAGCCTGAATGCATCCGGGGCCTCTGTGCGGGCCACATTCATGACCATGGCAATGGTCGCGTAATAGCCGATGGTTCCAATGAGATCGACCACGCCCGTCTCGCCGAAACGCGCGG
>JBOFFB010000538.1:0-2135 GCA_051648385.1 Allobosea sp. | reverse complement strand
GTTGAACAGTTCACGCAGGATCGAGCCATACAGCGCCACGCTATCGCGCCAGACGCGCTCGCCCGCAGCCTTGCGTGCTTCGCCCTGCGCATCGAGCCGGATCATCAGCACCGCATGCGGCTTGCCGCTGGCTTGATAGCGGCTAGCAAATTGGCGCAGGCGGTCGCGCACCGAGGGGCCTTCCGCGCCCTCGGCGCTGCCTCGTTCGTCCATGGGGGCGGCGAAGGCGGCCTCGCGACCGGTATCCGTCAATTCATAGGAATAGACGGTCTTGGTCCTTACCTTCTCGGCATCATGCTGGCTCTCGCAGTCGATGCAGACAAAGCCGATCGCCACATCACCCGTGGTGTTGCCGCAATCTCCGCAGACGAAAAGCGAGCCGGGCTTGTCGTAATCAACCGAGAAATGCTCCAGCGCGTGGGTGCACTTTGGGCACTTCATCGAGTTGTCGGGCTGCTTGAAGTCACTTTCCGGGCCTTGGTAGCCGCAGCGGAGATGGTGGATGATCGGCTGCTCGTCGACATTGGCCGAGCGGCAATCGTTGCACTCCTCTCGGACGTTCAACCGTGATGACTGGCAGCCGGGGCAGGCATGCAGCCGGTCGAAGAATTTACGCTCCATGTGCCCGGTTCGCACGAGGCTTTCGGCGAGAGGGGTGACGCCGGCAATGGCGCTCTCGTCGAAGAACCTCAGCGTGGCCTTCAGATTGGCGTCGCGCACCGGACCCATGGCACGCTCACGCACGGCAAGCCGCGCCATCAGCATGGCGCGGCCATCGCGGGTCTTGAAATAGCTCTCCGGAAGTTGCCTCATCCGGTCCATCATCGGCTCGATCTCGCGGATCGTCTCGGCCAGCCCGCGCCCAGTCAACGCCGACATGGTAGCGTCGGCCCGGTGCCGCGCCCGACCGGAGGCATCAATAATGGGAACGACAGCCGCAGCGGCAGCCGACATCCAGCTGTTGATCAGGTTGATACCGGAAGGGTCAGTCAGCACCACGACATCGGGCGTCTGGCCGCGTTCGCGCTGCTGGCGCACGCCTTCAGGCAGCAACTCTTCGGACATCGGTGCTGGCAGGCACAGCATAACCTGCCGATGCTCGACCGCAACGGCGGGAAGCTGATATTCGGGCTCAGGCTCGGCCAGGATGCCGGCGGCGTCGGCAATGCGGGAAGGTGCCAGCGTGCTAGCCAGCATCGCATCGGCGGTATGGGCACCAGTCGAATAGGCGCTGGCGGATTCAGGGTCGATCAGCAGAAGGACGCGCGGCGTGCCCACCGCCTGCGCGCGTATCAGCGGCAGCAGCAGCAGCGTCTCGGGGGCGTTGTCCTTCGCTTGGATCAGGATCGTATCATAGGGCGCGTTGCGGATGGCTGCGGTCATCGCAGCCAGGTCCGTCATCACGGCAAGCGCGGCCCCACGGCGCATGAATTCGGCGCACACGGGGCCAGCGGCCACCGCATCACGCGCGAACAACAGCACACGGGCCACCCCGGCCTGCGCCCTTTGATCCACCCTGGCCAAATCACGGCCCCCAGCCACTCAACTCGAGATGGCACCCACCACCTCAATCGTGACAATTGGAGCCTGACCTTGAACAACTCTTTAACCAGAGGGGCTGTTAGGGCCGCGCCGGGCCACGCCTGAGCCGATAGCTCGGCATGTGGTGAATCACGCCTGAAGATTGAGCGTTAACAGCAGAACTTTCGCAGGTTAATGCGTGCATTTCACTTGTGGCGGGCGTTCCAATCGGCTGCATAAGCCGTGCAGCGCCGGTCAAGTTCGGACCTGTCCAGCACGCCGCCGGGCAGGACGCGCGTCGGGCCTGCGGCCTGAAATGGTACATAGCGCTGGTGGGCGATGCGCCACATGCGGCGCAGTTCGATCAACGGGTCGGCATGGTCATCGACGCGGATGTCGATGGCGGGATAGACCTCGCTGCCCCAGATGCGTATCGCCGCTGACTGACGCCCACGCTTGTCACCACCGGCGCGTTCTCCGGCTTCGAGCGCCGTGATCAGCCGGTCGTCGAAATCGAGATGGGCGTTGGCAAGATAACTCGCCAGCGTGTCAGACACCACTGCGGAACCGCTCAGCATGTTGCCGGCAACCGAAACATTCGCCGCAGCTTCAGA
>JBOFFB010000537.1:0-1982 GCA_051648385.1 Allobosea sp. | reverse complement strand
CGTGACTTACACAGATGTGCATGGCGAGCAGTGGAACCAGCCTGCCGCCATCGTCATCCTGTGCTCCTATGTCCACAACAACGTGAAGCTGATGCTGCTGTCAGGCATCGGCAAACCCTACGATCCATTGGCGAATGAGGGCGTTGTCGGGCGCAACTACGCCTACCAGAAGACCTCCGGTGTCAGCGTCCGCTTCGAGAACGAAATTCTCAACCCGTTCATTGGCGCAGGCTCGCTCGGCACCGTGGTCGATGACTTCAACGGCGACAATTTCGACCATGCACCCCATGGCTTCATCGGCGGGGGCTACATCTCGCTGTTCACCACCGGCGCACGACCGATAGAGACATTCACGCCATCGGGCGATGCCGCTGCATGGGGATCAGCCTGGAAGAAAGATGCAGCCGACCGGTATCTGCGGCAGGTCAGCATCAACACCCACGGCTCGGTGCAGAGCTATCGCGGCAATTATCTCGACCTCGACCCTACCTACAAGGATCCTTATGGCGATCCGCTGCTCAGGCTGACCTTCGATTTTGCCGATAACGATCACCGCATGTCGGATTTCCTGACGGACCGCGCCGACGAGATCGGCAAGGCCATGCCGGGGGCAAAGACGACACCGCGCAAGCGCAGCGGGCACTATTCGATCGTACCCTACCAATCCACCCACAACACCGGCGGTGCAATCGTGGGTGAGAACCCGAGAACGAGCGCGCTCAATCGCTACCTGCAGAGCTGGGACGTGCACAACGTCTTCGTCATGGGCGCATCCGCCTTTCCGCAGAATGCCGGCTACAACCCGACGGGCACCGTGGGTGCACTTGCCTACTGGTCGGCCCAAGCCATCATCGAGCGCTATATCCCCGATCCGCGTGCTCTGGTGCAGGCATGAAGGCGGCACGGACAGTTTTCGCAGGCGTCCTTGTCATTGTCGCAGCGACCTTGGCCAACCATGCCGACGCGGCGGATTTCGCCGAGCTTCAGCGTGGCCGAGCACTTGCCATTGTCGGCAATTGCGCCGGCTGCCATACAGCCGAGGGTGGCAAACCGCTGGCAGGCGGGCGGGCCATCAAGACTCCCTTTGGTGACATTCCGGCACCCAACCTGACACCTGACAAGGAGACCGGCCTCGGCGTCTACACCAAGGAAACCTTCTATCGCGCCATGCACGAAGGCAGGACCGAAAAGGGCAGTTGGCTCTACCCGGCGTTTCCCTACACGCACTACACCAAGATGACGCGGCCCGATGTCGATGCGCTGAAATCCTACCTCGACACGGTCGAGCCGGTCCGGAACGCGGTCGCACACCCAGGTCTGCCATGGCCGCTCTCGGTGCGTGCCTCGATGCAGGCCTGGAACGCGCTGTTCTTCACGCCGGGTGAGTTTCAGCCTGATGCGCAAAAGTCAGCGGAATGGAACCGCGGCGCTTATCTCGTCGAAGGGCTTGCCCATTGCGGGGCCTGCCACACGCCGAAGAACATTCTTGGCGCGGACAAGGTTGCCGAGCGGTATCAGGGCAGCCTCATCGACAACTGGACCGCACCAGCGCTCGACCAGTTCTCGAATGAGCGGCGCGCCAAATGGACCATCGAGGACATGGTGGCGTACCTCAAGACTGGCCGAAACAGCTATGCAGTCGCCTCCGGCCCGATGGCCGAGGTCGTCATGGGCTCGACCCAGCATGTTCCGGTTGCCGATCTCCGCGCCATGGCAGTCTATCTGCAAGACCAACCAAAACCAGTCTTGGCTCCAGTGCCAATGAAGCCGATTGAAGTGATGGTCCGGGCCGGAGAAGCAATCTATCGCGACAATTGCATTGCCTGCCACCAGAGCGACGGAAGCGGCGTCAGGGAAATGTTCCCATCTCTGATTGGTAATGGAGCCGTGCTGGCAGCAGACTCGACCAGCCTCATTCGGGTCATCGTTGCAGGCGCTGGCGGTTCTTACACAGCACAGCGCCCAACCCGCGTGATGATGCC
>JBOFFB010000536.1:0-2702 GCA_051648385.1 Allobosea sp. | reverse complement strand
ATGGTCGAACCCATCTCGATTGACGAGGCTTTCCTCGACCTGACCGGAACCGAGCGGCTTCATCGCGCGAGCCCCGCGATCACGCTCGCCCGTTTCGCCCGCAAGGTCGAAATGGACATCGGCATCACCATCTCGGTTGGACTGTCCTATGCAAAGTTCCTTGCCAAGATCGCTTCGGATTTCGACAAGCCACGCGGGTTTTCGATACTGGGGCGCGCGGAAGCAGTTGCATTTCTCGGGCCCAAACCGGTTACAATGCTTCCGGGCGTGGGAAAGGTTGCTGCTGACAGGTTGGGTGAAGCTGGCTTTCGCCTGATTGGCGACTTGAGAACTGCACAGCCGGAGCAACTTTTCCGCATTCTGGGCAAGGATGGACCAAGGCTGCAAAGGCTCAGCAATGGCGTCGATGATCGGACCATCAGCCCGGACCACGAAACAAAGAGCGTCTCGTCCGAGACAACCTTCGACCGCGACATTTCGGCCCACGACGAGCTTGAGCCGATCATGTGGCGTATGGCCGAGAAAACCGCTCAACGCTTGCGCAAAGCGGATCTTGCCGGGCGCACAGTGACTTTGAAACTCAAGACCGCTGATTTCAAACTGATTTCCCGCTCACGGCAGCTTCATGAGCCCACGCAGCTTGCCAAGCGACTTTATGATGAAAGCCGCGCGCTTCTGCACGCCGAAAATGGCAAGACGAGCTACCGCCTCCTCGGCGTCGGCGTGGCTGATCTCACAGAAGGCTCAACTGCCGACCACGGTGATCTGGCGGACACACAAACCCCTAAGGTCGCCGCTGTCGAGCGCGCCATGGAAAAACTGCGCAACAAGTTCGGCGACCAGACCGTGATCAAGGGCGTTGGCCTCGGCCGCGACATAACTACTTCGCGCAAGCGCTAGGCTTCATCATGTCGAGCTTGACCAGTTCGCCGGTCATCCGGAAATCGCGATAATCGAGTACGAGCGCGCGGGTCACACCATTCTCGAACAGGTCGAAGCTGATCGCATAGGACGGACTGACCTCGCCGGAGCCAGCCTTGAAATAGCTGATCGACACCGGCCAGCGTGCCTGGTTGGCCATCTCTGGCTTGCGGATGGCCTCTTCCAGTTTGTCGAGCGGACCCGGTTCAAGTTTGCGGCCAATCACGGCAAACGTGTCATAGACCTGCTTGCCCTCATCGGAGCCGTCATAGACCTGCACATTGTAGGTCGTGCTGCCAGCGCGCGCCGCCTGAATGACGCGCTTCAGGTGCTCGCTTGGAAAAACCACGTCAGCCCCGAACTCGAAACGATCTGCTTTTGGCTGCCGGATCTGGACGCGATAGTTGCGCTCGCGCTGTTCCGCGACGCCATCAACCCGGTCATCCATCCGGCTCCCAACCGCAGCTTGTGTCTTGAAGCGAAAGAGCTTGCCGTCGCCATCCTCGAAGTTCGTGGTGCGAACATCGATATTGCGCGAACCTGTCTCGACACTTTCAATCACCGTGACTTGCCTGAATGACAGCGCGTAGCCCTCGCAGACATCCCCGGTGAAATCGAACGCAATCCGTCCACGCGCGCCATCGACGCTGCGTGACGGCTTTGTCGTATCAAGTTTGAGATCATAGACAGCGCGGTGCGGTGCCAGCACGACGCGCTCGACGGGAGCGGTTTGCGCAAGTGACAAACTAGTGAATGCACTGAAGCTCAGTGCGCTCACGACGAGACAAGACAGCACCCTCAACATCATTTGATCGGTCTCCATTCGCTTCAGGTTCTAACCTATGCACGGCCCGCACTGCGGGCAATGTGCAGGCGTGATCATTTCTGCGCGTCTGCATCCTGTCGCATTGGCATGGCAATCGAAGGAACCGGCCCAGATGTCACATGGACATGTTTCACGTTGCGCCACCGCACGGAGCCGTGCAACGTCATCACTCATCCAGCTATGGGGTATACAATGAGCGCCGTCGAACAACGCCTTGCCAGCCTCGGCATCACCCTGCCCTCTCCTGCAGCGCCAGCCGCCAACTACGTGCCCTTCGTGCGCACCGGCAACCTCCTCATCATCTCCGGTCAGCTTTGCTTTGGTGCCGATGGCAAGCTGGCGCCCGAGCACAAGGGCAAGGTCGGCGACACCGTGTCCATGGAACTCGGCAAGGCCGCAGCGCGGCTGTGCGCCATCAATCTTCTGGCACAGGCGAAGCTTGCCATCGGCGATCTCGACAAGATCGCGCGCTGCGTCCGCCTCGGCGGCTTCATCAACGCCACCTTGGATTTCGAGCCACTGGCGTTGGTCATGAATGGCGCATCCGATCTGATCGTCGAGGCGCTCGGCGACAAGGGACGTCATGCCCGCAGCACGGTTGGTGTCATTGTGCCCATGGCCTGCGCTGTCGAGGTCGAAGGCATGTTCGAGATTGCCTGATGCCGCGCAGCCTCATCACCCCCGCATGGATGACGGCACGGCCCATCGCACATCGCGGCCTCCACGTCGCCGCAGCCGGCATCGTCGAGAACTCGCCGTCTGCAGCCCTTGCGGCCATCGGCGGTGATTTTGGGATTGAATGCGATGTCCAGCTGTCTGCCGACAACGAGGCCGTGGTATTCCATGATTTCGAGTTGGATAGACTGACGACCGCTTCTGGCCGCGTCGACGCGCTGAGCGCTGCGGCGCTCGGACAATTGACGATGCGCGGCACCAATGACCGCATCATCACGCT
>JBOFFB010000535.1:0-1917 GCA_051648385.1 Allobosea sp. | reverse complement strand
TCTTGGGGAACTGCTCTAGCGGGTTGGTCAAGATGGTGCGTGTCAGCTCCGGATCATTGACCAGGAGGATGCCGCGCCGCGAGTAGCCCAGCGGCGTCACCATCTCGGTGTAGGCCTCCTTCGGCACGAGGCTGAGCAGGCTGCGCGGCTGCATCGCCAGCACGCGCAGCAGCGACAGCGTCGGCGACATGGGCTTGGGTGCGGGCGGGCGGTAGAGGGTGGTTTCGGTGGTCATCGATCACATTCCGGCCCAAACACGTTGAGCCTCTGCATCTCTTGAACACTCTGGGGTGTATCCATGCAAGGCTCGTAGTCTGCAGGGTCGTGTTCTCGATCAGACCATCAGCCGTAATGCCCGCGCTTGACGCCGGTATCCACGTTTCGGACCAGTCGAAAACGTGGATGGCCGGATCAAGTCCGGCCATGACGGTGAGGATGCTGACGCCCGAGTTTGTGAAATGAGGTAATGCCATGCCCCTCTTCTTCTTTGCCATCACCACCGCGCTCGTCTTCTGCGCAGGCGACTTCGTGGTCATTCCGCTCGTGATGCAGCCGTTGTTCAAGGCGGCGCTGGGCAGCCAGATGCTTGATCAGCTCCGGCTCTGGTCAGCGGCGCTGTTCTACATCATCCACATCGGCGGGCTTGTCTGGTTTGCAGGCAGACCGGCGGTGCGCGGCGGCACGGCACGTGGCGCGCTCATCGACGGCGCGATCCTCGGCTTCGTCGCCTATTCCTGCTATGAGATGACGAGCTGGACCATCATGCGCGACTGGACACCCGCGCTCGTGGTCGTCGATCTGACATGGGGCACGGTCATATCAGGCGCAGCAGCCTTTGCAGGGGCGAAAGCCGCTGCACTGTTGCCAAACCTCAGAACGCCGTGATGCGCACCCCGTTGGCATCGAAAAGGCTCGACGACTTCTCGCGGAAGACGAGTTCCTGCGGCTCAGGCCGGAAGCGCGTGCCGGTCATGAAGCGGTCCAGCGTGGTCAGCGCGGCGGCATCCGGCCCTTGTTCGAGAAAATCGCCCAACGCGAAACACTCGTCACGGCGCTCCTTGAGATAGGCCTTGAAGCTGCCAGAGCGGACACCCGCTGCTTTCTCGAAGTTAAAAGCCAGCAGGCGGCGGAAAATCTTGGGCATCAGCACCGGTCCGACGTCTGCGGCGGCATTCACGGGCACGCCCTTGCCGCGATAGACCAGACCGGGATCGAACTTGCGCGTGTCGCGATTGTAGCTGGCCCAGGCCCGCCCCTTCGTCTTGCCCTTGGCCATGGCATCCAGAAAGAGCTGAATTTCGGCGTCATCCATCGATGAATAGAACGTGGGATAGACCCAGCCCTGCTCGGTGAGCCAAAGGTTGATGTCGGTGAGGAAACCTTGCCCCACCATGATGTTGCCGACGAAGCGGCCATAGGTGTCGATGGCATCGCCCGGCTTGTCGACGAACGAGTAAAACTCGCAAGGAATGCTTCCAGCCCCCAGCGTCGACAGAAATTCGGCCAACGCCACCGTAGCCGTTTCGCCGAGAAACTGACGGCGCTCCTTGCCATTCAGCCGGTTGAACTCTGCGCGTTCGGCTGCGCTGATTTCGGGCGATTGCTTGAGCGCGCTGGCCCGGTAGTGCAGCTCCGGCGCATCGATGCCCTGTAGCCGCACCGTGACCTTGCGGGCGGCGCTGATCACCTGTTTACGGCCCGTGCCGCGTGCCTCAGCCCCCTCGAACACATCGGTGCGCCGGAAGCCCTGCCCATCGAAATCGAACGAGAATGCGCCTGGTTCGACCGACAGCTGGATCTTGGTCGTGTCGGCATCGGAACTGCCATCCGGCCAGAATTGGTCAATCTCGATCTTGCCTGCGATCTTGAGGAGCCGTGCCATGGTGTCTGTCCCTTCAAATCATCCTTGCAAGGGGC
>JBOFFB010000534.1:0-2276 GCA_051648385.1 Allobosea sp. | reverse complement strand
CCGGCCTTGCGGCTTGCGACACCGATCGAGACGGTAACCGGGATCTGGTTGGTGCCGCCATGGATCGCAAAGCCCTTGCCCTGGACATGTGCGCGGATGCGCTCGGCTACAGCCGCCGCAGCCTGCAACCCGGTCTCCGGCAGCACCACCACGATTTCTTCGCCGCCAAGGCGCGCCACCACGTCGACGACGCGGGTGGCATCCTTCACACGGCGGGCAAATTCTTTCAGAACTTCGTCACCGGCATCGTGGCCGTAGGTGTCGTTGACGAGTTTGAACTTGTCGATGTCAAGCATCAGCACCGCAAGATCGCGCGCCCGCATCGCTGATTCGTCGAACAGGCCATTGAAATGCGTTTCGAGATAACGGCGGTTGTGCAGTCCGGTCAGTTGGTCGGTAACAGCCATCTCAATCGTGGTCTGCACGCCGTCGCGCAGCCGGTCGGCGTAGCGCTTGCGTTTCACCTGCGTGCGCACACGGGCCAGAAGCTCATTGCGGTCTACTGGCCGCACGAGGAAATCATGCACGCCAAGTTCAAGCCCGCGCAAGATGCGCATCCGATCTTCTGCTTCCCCGACCATCAACACGGTCGAGTTGCGGGTGCGGTCGAGCGAGCGCAGCTGCGTGCAGAGCCGAAGACCGTCAAAGCCCTGCAGATCCAGCGAAACGATGACAAGCTCGTAAGAACCGTCGGCTGCGCCCACGAGTGCCTTGTGCGGATCAGCTTCAACCGTGACCTGATGCACTTTCTCCAGCGCGCCTTTCATGCGCTCCGAAGAACTCGGTCGGTCATCGACGATCAAAATGGTCGCGTTCTCGCCAAGGTCACTGGCGGCAACTGAAATCGTGTCTGCAATGCCGAGGTTACGCGACGCCATGGCGCGGTTGCGAAGCTCGTCAGTCATGGCTTTAAGCCGGGCAAGCGACCGGACACGTGCAAACAACGCGGTATCGTCCAGCGGCTTGGTCAGAAAGTCATCAGCACCGGCGTCGAGACCTCTGAGCCGATCGCTCGGCTGATCAAGCGCCGTAACCATCACCACAGGTATATGGGCCGTTTGCGCGGAGGATTTCAGTCGGCGGCAGACCTCGAACCCGTCCATGCCCGGCATCATCACGTCGAGCAGCACGATATCAGCGGCCCCGCTGGCGCAGATCCTGAGTGCATCGGGACCATTGGTCGCCGTCACGACATCGAAATATTCCGCAGAAAGCTTGGCTTCCAGCAGCTTCACATTTGGAGCCAGATCGTCAACGACGAGGACACGTGCTGTCATGACCGATCTCCGCTCAGGCCGGGCCGAGATAGGCGCGAACTGTTTCGAGAAACTTTGCGACAGAAATCGGCTTCGAGAGATAAGCCTCGCATCCGCCGCGCAGCATCCGCTCCTCGTCGCCCTTCATGGCGAACGCCGTGACAGCGATCACCGGGATGTGGCTGATGTTGTTATCTTCCTTGATCCAGCGCGTCACATCGAGGCCAGATACTTCCGGAAGCTGGATATCCATGAGGATGAGGTCTGGCTTGTGTTCACGCGTCATTTCCAGCGCTTCGATGCCATCGGTCGTCTTCAACGTGCGATAGCCATGAGCCTCCAACAGGTCGTTGAAGAGTTTCATATTGAGGAGGTTGTCCTCAACAATCAGAACAGTTTTGGCCATCGTCCCCATCCTGCCGCAGACAGCTTGTCACTGCATCGTCCTGCGGCGTAACGTTGATTTCAATATCTGAAACACCTTTAAGAAACGCAAACCGGTTTGCAGAAAGTGATGTTGGTCCGATGTTGCGCCCAAAAAACAATCAGGATGCAGAGGGCATGGCGATCAACGCCCTTGGTTTTCTTGCTTCGGACCCTGAGCGCCTTGGACGATTTTTGTCCGTGACGGGCCTCGGCCCGGAAAATCTGCGTGCGGCGGCTGGCGAGCCAGCCTTCCTGCTCAGCGTGCTTGACTATGTTGCGTCCGACGAATCGTTGCTTCTGGCGCTGGCAGGACATTTGTCGATAAGGCCTGAAACCATCACCCAGGCCCGCCAGCGCATGGCTGGCCCCAACCGACATGACGATTGAGGATGTTACGGGAGCCATGGTGCGCACACTCTGCCGGGATTGCCTCCATGATGCAGAAAAGCCAGCATTGGCCCGCCGGTGCGAGGCTTGTGGCAGCCCTCGGCTGTTGTCCCACCCAGAACGTGATGATCTCGCCATCGCCCATGTTGATTGCGACGCATTCTATGCCTCAGTTGAAAAGCGCGACAGCCCGGAGTTGATCGACAA
>JBOFFB010000533.1:0-6897 GCA_051648385.1 Allobosea sp. | reverse complement strand
ACCAGTGGTATGGCGTGATCAACACCAACCTCAACTCGCTGTTCAACATGACCCGCCCCGTGTGGGAAGGCATGCGCGCCGCCAAGTTCGGCCGCGTCATCTGCATCTCGTCGATCAATGGCCAGAAGGGCCAGATGGGGCAGGTCAACTATTCCGCCGCCAAGGCTGGCGACATCGGCTTCGTCAAGGCGTTGGCCCAGGAAGGCGCGCGCGCCGGCATCACCGTCAACACCATCTGCCCGGGCTATATTGCCACCGAAATGGTGAAAGCCATCGACCCGGCCGTGGTCGAGAAGAACATCCTGCCGCTGATCCCGGTTGGGCGTCTCGGCGAGCCGGAAGAGATCGCCCGCGCCGTGGTCTTCCTCGCCGCCGATGAAGCGGGTTTCATCACCGGCTCGACGCTCAGCGCCAATGGCGGGCAATACATGGCGTGAGAAGGCGGGCCGCCAACCTGCATGCACCGCTCCATCCAGTGTCATGGCCGCCCTCGTGGCGGCCATCTCGTTTTGTGAGGCGCTGCGCTTTGTCAACCGAGATCACCGGCACAAGGCCGGTGATGACACTGATATGTGCTGCGTGAAGCATCACCCCCGCGCCCTGATCGCAGCATCCAGCGCCACCACCCGTTCCGCCATTTCCGCGTGCAGGCGCTCGACCATCCAGCCGTTCAGGGCAATCGCGCCCTTGCTGGCATTCTCCGGCAAGGCAAAGGCGTCGATGATCTCGCGTGCCTTTTTCAGTTCGTCGGTGCTTGGTGAGAAAATCTCATTGACGATTCCGGTTTGCGAAGGGTGGCTCAACGTCTTGCCGTCAAAGCCCATGTCGCGGCCCTGTTCGGCCTCGGCGCGAAGCGCATCCAGATCCTTGAAATCATTGTAGACGCCATCGAGGATGTCGAGCCCGTAGGCGCGGGCTGCGGCAATGGCCGTGGCAAGCCATGGCAGCATCGGCGCGCGGCCCGGCACGATGCGGGCGCGGGTCTCCTTGGCCAGATCATTGGACCCGATGACGAAGCAGGTCAGGCGCGTTGCCGGCTCGAGGGCGCAGGAAGCAAGCTCGCCAGCGCGCAGCACGGCAAACGCCGTCTCGATCATGGCCCAGACCTTGGTGTGCGCGGGCGCGCCTGCAGCACTGAGCCGAGCGCCGATCATGCGCAAGGTCTCGGGCCGCGAGACTTTCGGGATCAGAAGCGCATCGCAGCCGGAAAGGGACGCTGCCGCCAAGTCCGCATCGAACCAGGGGCCTTCGGGCGCATTGGTGCGGATGACCAGCTCGCGGTGGCCAAAGCCACCATCGGCAATCGCCTTGACCGCAGCTTGCCGCGCCAGCTCCTTCATCTCGGGCGCAACTGCATCCTCAAGGTCAATGATGATGATGTCGGCGTCGATCAACCTCGCTTTCTCGATGGCGCGTGGATTGGAGGCCGGCATGTAGAGCGCGCTGCGGCGTGGGCGGATGGCGGGCATGGCTGGTCCTGATGTGAACGTTGCACGATTGTCAGGGTGATTGACGTCAGAAGCAATCGGATGTGGCGGATTGGTTATGGACCTGCCGCGCGTGACTTGGCATCAAGGGCCATGGGAACACCAGCATGACATGGATCGTGGGAATTGATGGTTGTCCGGCTGGCTGGATTGCCGCGTTCGCGCCTCTCGGCAACATATCGGCCCCTCGCATCCGGATCGTGGCGCATTTCTCGGAGATCATCGATGCGCCTGAAGCGCCGTCGATCATCGTGGTCGACATGCCCATCGGCCTGCCCGAGCGCATCGACGGGCCGGGCCGCGCGCCTGAGCGGCTGGTGAGACCGCTGCTGGGCCAACGGCAATCCTCGGTGTTCTCGATTCCGGCGCGGGCTGCGGTCTATGCGGCTGATTATGCCGAGGCTTGCACCGAAGCTGCGGCGCGTTCGGAGCCATCGCGGAAGATTTCCAAGCAGGGTTTCATGATCTTCCCGAAAATACGAGAGATCGACGAGCTGCTGCGACATCGTCCGGCCCTGACCACGCAGGTGTTCGAGAGCCACCCTGAGGTCGCGTTTCGGGCCATGAACAATGGCAAGCCCTTGCAAGAACCGAAGAAGGTCAAGGGCACACCTTGGCCGGATGGAATGGCGCTGCGGCAACGACTTCTGGCAGCGCACGGTATTGGACGGGCGGCGCTTGAGGCTAAAGCACCGCGTGGCGCTGCAGCGGATGACCAGCTCGATGCACTTGCCTGCCTTGTCACGGCACGGGCCATCGCCATGCACGAGGCGCAATCCTTCCCCTCACCGCCGGAGCGCGACGCCCATAACATCCCGATTGCGATCTGGGCTCCAAAGCCGCAGAACGGGATGTCGAAATCTGGAACCGTTCCCATGGCCGCCTCACCAGTGCCCCGCTCAGAGATCGAAGCGGCCGCCGTCCGCATCTCAGGCCACGCCCGCGTCACGCCCGTGATGGAGCTGCCGCGCGGCGCGCTGGGCGGCGACTGGGTACCGGTCTTCAAACTTGAGCTCTTGCAGCATGCCGGGTCGTTCAAGACGCGCGGGGCTTTCAACAACCTGACCTCGCGGGTCGTGCCGGAAGCAGGTGTGTCTGCTGCGTCAGGCGGGAATCACGGGGCTGCCGTGGCCTATGCCGCGATGAAGCTGGGTTATAAAGCGCGCATCTTTGTGCCGGAGATTTCGCCAGCCGCCAAGGTCGACACCATCCGCCGCTTCGGAGCCGAAGTGGTGATCGGTGGCGCGCAGTATGATGATGCGCAGGCAGCTTGCGACGCCTATGTCGAGATGAGCGGCGCGCTCAAGATCCACCCATTTTCGGCGGTCGCAACGATTGCCGGGCAGGGCACGCTGGCGCGCGAATGGGAGCAGCAGGCAGCCGTCGACAGCGTGCTGATCGCGTCGGGTGGCGGCGGGCTGATCTCGGGTGCAGCCGCATGGTGGGCAGGTCAGCCGACGCGCGTCATCGGTGTGGAGCCTGAGGGCTCGCGTGCTTTGCAGGCAGCGCTGATGGCAGGGGGGCCTGTCGAAGTCACGGTCAAATCCATCGCGGCGGATTCGCTCGGAGCCCGCAATGTCGGACAACTTGTGCATGATGTCTGTGCGGGTAACGTGGACCATGTCGCGCTGGTGCCTGACGACGCCATCCGGGCAGCGCAGAAGACGCTGTGGCAGGACTTCCGGCTCGCCACCGAACCGGGCGGGGCGGCTGCGTTCGCCGCGATTCTGTGCGGAGCCTACACGCCCCAGCCTGGCGAGCGGGTTGGCATTCTGCTCTGCGGGGCAAATGTCGAACTCGCCAAGCTGCAGGACGTGCTGGCATGAGTGCATCCGAGCAGCGCCATGTCACGCGGCACACCTCGCGTCTGATCATCCTTGATCCGGCGGACAGGCTGCTGTTGATCCAGTACCGGGCAACGGAGCGGCAGTCGGTGGTCCATCCCGGCCTCAAGGATTTCTGGTTCACGCCGGGTGGCGGCATTGAACCGGGTGAAAGTGCTGAAGAGGCCGCGCTGCGCGAGATGGACGAAGAGGTCGGGCTGAGCGGCCTTCCGCTTCTGGGCGAAGTGGCACGGCGTGATGCGCTCAACGACCTCTTCACCCGTGCTGCCTTCTGCCACGAACGCTATTTTCTGGTGCGCGCCAGTTCCGCCGCCTTCGACACGGCACGGCTGGCCGAAACCGATCAGGACGAGGTGCTTGATGTGCGCTGGTGGGAGCTTGATGCGTTCAAGGCCAGCAGCGAAGTGCTGATCCCCGGTGGCGTGCTGGCTTTGGTGGGCCAGCTGATCTTGCAAGGTATTCCTCCGGAACCTGTCGATCTTGCAGCACTCGCTGGTTGACATGAGGCATGGTTGGCATAGCAGCTTCGCCGATGCGTGACGTTCTCCAAGGAGCGCGTACACTGCGGGAGCCAGAAATTTGAATTTCCTCGAGCTTGCCACCCAGAACCTGGTTTCGCCCATGGTTCTATTCTTCGCACTGGGCTTGGCTGCGGCATTGGCGCGTTCCGACCTCACGATTCCCGAAGCTGTGGCGAAAACGCTGGCGCTGTACCTGATGATGTCGATCGGTTTCAAGGGCGGTGTCGAGGTGGCCAAATCCGGCATCACGGCGCTGATGCTGTGGGTGATGCTGGCGGGCGTGCTCTTGTCCTTCATCATCCCGATCATCGGCTTTTATGCCCTTCGGGCGGTTTCGAAGCTGTCGGTTGTCGACGCGGCAGCGGTCGCCGCGCATTATGGTTCCATATCGATTGTCACGTTTGTGGCGGCGACAGAAGCCGTCCGCGGGCAGGGATTGCCCTTCGAAGGCTTTCTGGTGGCGGTTGCCGCCGTGATGGAGACGCCTGCGATCCTCTCGGCGCTGCTGCTGGCGCGGCGGGCAGGCGGCCCTGCGGCTGATGCCGAGGGTGAAAGCGCCGGGGCGCTGATCCGCGAGGTCGGCCTCAACTCATCCGTCGTGATGCTGGTCGGCTCGTTCCTGATCGGATGGGCGACCGGGGAGAAGGGCATGGTGATGATCGCACCCTTCATCGTCGATCCGTTCCGCGGCATCCTGTGCCTGTTCCTGCTCGACATGGGGCTGGTGGCGGGGCGCGGCATGCGCGAGGGCGCACGGCACCTGTCGCCGCCGGTTCTGGCTTTCGGCATCCTGATGCCACTGTTCTCGGCGGGGTTGGCAACGCTGCTGCTTATGCCACTAGGCCTCTCCATCGGCGGGGCTGCGCTGTTCATCACGCTGGCGGCGTCGGCCTCCTACATCGCGGTGCCTGCCGCCATGCGCCTTGCGTTGCCCGAGGCCAAGCCCGCGATCTACCTCACGCTGTCGCTTGGCGTCACCTTTCCGTTCAATCTGGCGCTTGGCATTCCGCTTTATCTGGCGCTGGCCCACAGCGTCGGTATCTGAGGGCACACGATCATGGTCCAGACCCACCTCAAGAAGCGCATCGAGATCATTCTGGAGGCGCCCGCCCTGCACAGGCTGACGGACCGTCTCGACAAGGCGGGTGTCACTGGCTACACCATCGTGCCGGTGCTGGCGGGTCGCGGCAGCGAAGGCACCTGGAGTGCCGAGGGTCTTGCAGGCGATGCCGGCCGGCTCGTGATGGTCATTTCCATCGTTGATGCTTCGAAAGCCGATGATGTGCTGGAGCGTGTCTACACTGTCCTCTCGCGCCAGATCGGCATCGTCTCCGTGGCGGATGTGCAGGTGATCCGGGCGGATCATTTCTGATGGACGGCCGCTTCCGTGGCTGAGACGGTTCCCCAGCCCATGAGCCGCAGTGCCAAGGCTTTGCTTGCCCTGCTTGTCGGCGCGACTGCCATTGGTTTTTCGGCTGTCTTCGTGCGCTTCGCCGATGTCGGACCCTCCGCCATCGGCTTCTGGCGCATGGCGTTTGCCTTGCCGTTTCTTCTGGTCTGGAGTTGGCGGGAGCAAGGCGGACGCGTTGATGCGTCACCAGTGAATGGGGGCTTGCCATGGGCGGCTGTGACCTTTGCCGGGCTGGCGTTTTCGATTGACGTTTTCCTGTTCCATGTGGCCGTGAACCTCACAACGATCGCCAAGGCGTCGCTGCTGGGCAATGCGGCTCCGCTCATTCTGGCGGCCATCGGCATCCTGTTTCTGGGTGACAAGCCAAGCCGGATGGTGCTCGCGGCGCTCGGGCTGTCGATGCTTGGCATGGTCTTCCTGGTCAAGCCTGACAACCTGTCGGGCGGCACGCTCACGGGCGATCTTGCTGGCGTTGGCGCGGCGTTCTCGTATGCACTGTATCTGATTGCCATCCAGCGGGCGCGGCAGCGCGGCAGTTCGGCGTGGATCAGCCTGACATCCACCGCAATCTGCGGCGTCGGCTGCCTTGCACTGGCATTGGTGTTTGGCGAAAAGATCATCCCTGCAAGTGTGAATGGCTGGCTGGCGGTGATCGCGCTTGGCGTCATTTCACATGCGTTGGGGCAGGGGCTGATCACGGTCGGGCTTGGCGGGGTCAACCCGTCGCTGGCAGCCGTGGTCCTGATCTATCCGGCAATTGTCTCGACCCTCGCCGCCTATCTGGTGTTCAGCGAAGTGCCGACGCTTGTGCAGATTGTCGGCGGCGGCCTGATCCTCGCCGCACTCGTGATGGCGCGGCGCGGTTAGACCATGCGCATGGAAGCAGGTTGGCCAATGTGTCCTTGCACGCCATTTCGGGTGGGAGAATTCACGTCATCGTCACGGCCCTGCTTGCGGATGAGGATCCGCATCTTCATGTGGCCATCGATGCCGCTGGCGAGGTAAGCTGACATCTTGGCCAAGATCCTGTTCGTTGCCACGCAAGATTGGCTGTTCGCCCAACGCCACCTTCCGGCGGTGCGCGCCGCATGCGAGCTTGACCTGTCGGTCGTCGTAGCCGCGCGTGTGCAGAAGCATCGCCGGGTGATCGAGGCAGCCGGCGCGCGCTTGCTTGATCTCGATACCGAGACCGGCGGCGTCAGGCCACTGGCCATGTGGGCGCGCGTTGCACGGCTCAGGGCGAAAGTGTCAGAAGAGAATCCAGACATCGTGCAGTTTCACGGGATGAAGCCACTCCTGGCTGGAGCCATCGCTGCCCGCCTCGCTGGTGTCGGCAAACGGGTTTTTGTTCTTTCAGGTTTGGGCGCTGTTGGTCGGACTGATGACGTCATGGGCACGGGCAGCCTGTTCCTGGCCCGCAACCTTCTGATGCCTTTGGCAGGTGAGGGTGCGCATCTGGTATTTGACAATCCGGATGATGTCACGTTGCTCGGATTTGACAGTCACGACGAAGCGCTGCCCGGGCATGTGCGGATTCATGTCCTGCCGGGCTGCGGCGTAGATCCGCTCATCCACAGTGCCGATCCGATGCCGTGGCTGCCGCCACTGAAGCTGGTGTTCGGCTCGCCTTTGCT
>JBOFFB010000532.1:0-3363 GCA_051648385.1 Allobosea sp. | reverse complement strand
TTTGGTGGATTGAGCATGGGCAAGCCCCGCAAGCGGAGCCGGCTGCTGCGGCTTTGCCCTGTGCCCTGACCGCACCTGCTCCCTGCCCCACGGCGCGGCGAAGGCTGTCTCATGCTGAGCCATCCCCTCGGCCCACGGGGGCATGGTCGCATGCACGGCCAGGTCTCAGCCCTGCGGGGCTGCATCCCTCTTGCGTCGCGCAGAGCGCGGCGGAGTGGTAGCGAAAGGACAGCCCCCGCGCCACCCTTCACGGCAAAGCGGCCTTGAGCCTTTCGATCAGGGCATCGAGCGCATCCAGCCAGAGCGGCTCGACCTGACCGCGCAGCAATTGCGTGGCCATCATGGCGCCGGGGTCTTTCGCGCTTTCAGTAAGCTGCACGAGGATGCGCTCGGGAACAGGCTTTTGTAGCCGAACACTATAGGCTGTCCAGCAATCGCCCTTCTGGCCGGGAATATAAACGGGGCTCGGCTTGAACCTCTGCCGCGCCGATTTCATTGCGGCACCCAGGATCAGGTCGATCCTGTAGCCGTCCCTCTCCAGCGCCAGCAAATCGTCCTTGTGGCGGTGCAGTGGCCATAGGGTGATCGAGAAGGCGCGCGCCGCTTTGCCCGCAGCGATTGCCGGGGTCACGACCGCGCGCTCTGGGGTCACGCGTGGTGCAATTGGTGCAGTGGGTGGTGCGACCCGCGCGGGCACCTCTGGTATCGGAGGCGCAACGGGCAGCGTCACAGACTGTGTCGGCTCTGGCATGTGCTGCGCTGCCCGTTCCACGACAGGCGGCGCGCTGTCAAACATCGCATCCGCATAGACCGGATCGATCGCGCCAATGCGCGCTATCCTGCGTTTGGCCATAGGCTGGGGTTTCCTTTCCGGGTCTTATTCCGCTGCCGCATGGCTCAGCATGTGATTGAACACCACAGCGACCTCATGAAGGGCGTCCTCGTAATGGGCGGCCTGCCCGCGCACCAGCGGGTTCGGGTCATCGCGCTTTTTCCGGGCGATAGCACCGAGAAGGCCCAGGCTTTCCATATCCCTGTAGGCCTTGCGCTCGCGCACGGCATAGGGAAACAGGTCCAGCTCTGCTCGGATGCGCGCAAACAGATCTTTCTCGATCGGGCTGAGCTTTTCTTCGCCCTTGCGGGTGCGGGCGTCATAGCGGGTCAGAATGCTGATATGGCGGGGCAGCAATTCGGGCTCTTCGACCCGCCCGTGCAAGCCCTTGTACCATTGATAAGTCGCGACCGCGCCGTTGACGTTGTTCTCGGTCAGGATGACGGGGGTGACGATCAGGCTGGCCTGCACGGCGACATGATCGGCCCATGTGCCCGCGACACCGGCAGTGTCGATGATGATGAAATCATGGCTCTCGGTCTCGAAGGCCTCATCGAGAAGTGCGACCAGCGCTTCGGTATCTCTGGCTTCGACATGTGAGAGAAGCGCCGAGCCATTGCCATGCGCCTCGGCCCGCTGCGCCCAGGCTGCCAGCGACCTCTGGCGATCCGTATCGACCAGCAGCACGCGCTTGCCGGAATGGATCATCGCCGAGGTCATGGCGGCACAGATGGTGGTTTTGCCTGCCCCGCCCTTGATCCCCATCACGGCCACAACGACCGGCGGGTTCGCCTCATCAGACATATCTGCACTCTCTCTGTTACGGGATTTGGCCGTCCAGCCATCACATTGCGGCACAACTCTAGATGGCGTGCGCTTGGTGTTCAATGCGATATGCTGGATGCTTAAAGCTCAATGCTGCGCGCTTCATGCGATATGCTGAATGCAATTTGCTTGATTGCTCTACGCTACATGCTGAATGCTGGATGCGATTTGCTGAATGTTGCGTGCTTATTGTTATATGCTGTTTGCGAAATGCTGGATGCTGATGGTTTTTTGCTGGATGCTTTTTGCTGATGGCCCTGTTTTTGCCGGGTAAAAACGCAATTGGTGATCCGCGCAGCGCAATTGCCAAAAACCACGCCCCCGCCCCCTCAGCGCGGCTCTGAGCCGCTCTGAGGGACTATTTCGCGCGCCGCGCTCTGAAATCAAGACGGCTGATTTCGGCGGCTTCGTCTCGGCCGGATACATAACACCACAGCACCACTGGCAGTTGAATCTCGTGTTGACGCGATTCCGGCATCTGCCTACCCGAGAAGGAGAGCAAGAGGTGTTATGTAGCAGGAAATGGATATTGACTACACACAACACAAACACGCACGCAGCGAGAGCAGGCAAGCCCCGTCTGACGCCTGCGCAGCGCCAGGCGATTGCGCAGGCGCGGGGGCAAGGGATTGCGACCAAGGTGCTGGCTTTGCGCTATGGCGTGTCGGTTCAAACCATCCGCAACGTCGCGCGCGGCGTGCAGTTGGCGCGGGATCAGGCCCGGTCCGAGACAGCGACCGTGACTGCGCGCGTGCCAGTTGCGGATATCCGCGCCTTTGATGCGGTGATCTCTCGGCTTGGGGGTGATCAAAGATCCGTGGTACTGCGCGCATTCATCCGCCATCCTGCGGGGTATCTCGGCGCGGATGCAGAGCTCGCTGAGGGTATCCGCGAGTTGCGCCGCGAACTGTCGGCGATCGGGTCGAACCTCAACCAGATCGCGCGGCGGCTGAATGACCCGCGCCTGTTGCCGGGAGACCGCAAGCTGAGCCGGCGCGAGGTAGAGGTGTTACGCGCAACACATGCCGCTGTCACCCAGTCGCGCGATCATCTGGCGGTGCTGATCGGGGCCAAAGCGCGCGGGCGCGATGCAGCCTTCCGCGCGATACTGGGCGAAGCGCTCAATTGGGACAAAGCCCCTGAGGTGACAGATGGCGGGTAAGCCGGATGCCGTGAGCGCCACCATGGGGACGCTGTTCGACGAGGGCTGGACGCGGGGTCCGGGCGGGCGGGGCGATGAGACTGCGCCCAAGTCTTTCGGGCGTCGGTCTGGCGCCACGCGCAGCTATCAGCATATGGCGCGCGCGGCGTCGGGCAGCCGGGCGGTCGTGGTCAAGCTGGTGCGTGGGGGCGGATGCCATGACAGCCGCCAGCTTGGCACCCAGCTCGACTATCTGATGGGCAAGGCAGACCGGGTCTTTGACTCGATGGGCAGTTTCGAGCAGCGCGGGCCGCTTTCCTCTGAAGAAGCGCGCGAGGCCGCCACGCGCTGGAGCGAGAGCTGGGAGGGCATGACCTCGTCGGGCCAGACTGCGCATCTGATCGTGTCCTTTCCTCAGGACACGGATGCCCGCGATGTGGAAGTGATCACCGCGCGATTCTGCGAGCGCGTGTTTGAGGGCCAGTTCGACTATATCGCGGCCACGCATAGCGACCGGGCGCATCCGCATGCGCATATCGTTGTCAACCGGCGCGGCGAGGATGGC
>JBOFFB010000531.1:0-3521 GCA_051648385.1 Allobosea sp. | reverse complement strand
GTTTGTATTTGCAAGATAGTCAAACTTGGTGTCTGTAATCGTGGTTAATGAAACCTGACTCGCCGCCCCTGATCACAGCCGCTCAACTCCGTGCCGCCCGTGCCTTCCTCGAGGTCTCGCAGGGTGAGTTGGCGCTTGCCGCCGATGTGGGTCGCAGCGCCATTGCGGATTATGAGCGCGGCGCTCGGGTCCCACACGACGCGACGCTTCGGAAGATCGAAGAGGCGCTTCGCGCGAAGCATGTTGAATTGCTTTTCGACGGCCCCAAGGGTGTCGGCATCAAGGTTGGGTCGTGATGGCAAACATACGCAACTTTGACCGCCTTCGACGCGACAAGACATGCGGATTACCTAAGGGCAGCCCAGTTGCTGGGTGCCAACCTTGATCGACGGACGTCTCTTCACGCGCGACTTCCTGCTCGAAGGCATTTGCGAAACGCCGACTTGGCGGGCGCTGACCCATGACGACATGGATGGTTTCCGCGCTGAGGCAAGGGCCCTTGTCGAGAAGCTCGCCGCGCGCAAGAATCCTAACGAGGCGCAAACGGAAGACGATCTCGTCTATCCGATCCTTGAGCACCTTGGCTGGGCCGAGCGCGAGATGCAGCCCAACGCCTCGGTGAAGGCGCGGCTCGATGTGCCCGATGCGCTGCTTTATCCGGACGCGGCGGCCAAGGTTGCGGCTGGCCCGCTCGATCCTTGGCAGCGATTCGCCCACGGCGCGGCCATCGTCGAGGCCAAGCGCTGGGGCCGTCCGCTTGACCGCGAGGAGCGTGGGCGAAAAGGCGAGGAAGGCACGCCGTCGTCCCAGATGCTGCGCTATCTGCGCCGCATCGAAGAGCGGACCAGGGGCAAACTGCGCTGGGGCGTCCTGACCAATGGCCGTCTCTGGCGGCTCTATTTCCATGGCGCGACCTCCATCGCGGAGGATTTCCTGGAAATCGACCTCGCCATGGCTTTGGACATCGCGATCGCCGACGGTCCCGACCTGTTCGACAGGCGGCCAGATCTGCTCGCCGATGACCGCGCTTGGCGTGACCATATCCTGCGGCTCTTCCTGCTGCTGTTCGGACGTGAGGCCTTCCTGCCCGGCGAGCAGGGCAAGACTTTTCATCAACTGGCGCTGCGCGAGGGCAAACGCTGGGAAGAGAAGGTTCGTAACAGCCTATCCGAAACGGTGTTTACAAAGGTTTTCCCCGATCTTGCCAACGCCATCGCGGCGCGCGACCCGAACCGCCCGCGAGAGCTTGCGCCCGCCTATCTTGACGAGGTGCGACAAGGCGCGCTGATCCTGCTCTATCGGCTGCTGTTCGTGCTCTATGCGGAAGACCGCAACTTGTTGCCCGATGAGCGCGGGCCTTACGCCAGCTATTGCCTGACGAAGCTGAGGCACGAGATTGCCGAGAAGTCGCCGCAAGGCTTCCTGCCTGGCCTGACGCTGCTGTGGTCGCGCCTCTCCACGATCTTCACCGCCATCGCGGAGGGCAACGATGCGCTCGGCATTCCGCCTTACAATGGTGGATTGTTTGATCGGAACACCGCCCCGATCCTGACCCGTGTGCAGCTTCATGATGATGTCATAGCGCGCATCATCTTCGCGCTCAGCCACGAGCCGGATAAGGGCGATGGGCGTGGGCCGCGCTACATCAACTAACGCGACCTTTCCGTGCAGCAACTCGGCGCGGTCTATGAAGGCATCCTCGAACACGGGCTGCGCCTCGGCGATGGCGGCGAGGTGGAGATCGACGCGGACGACGCCGCGCGTCACACCTCCGGCAGCTACTACACGCCCGATGATTTGGTCATGCTCATCATTGAGCGGGCAGTGGGCCCGCTGGTGAAGGAGAAGATCGCTGCCTTCCGCGCCCGCGCCGCCGAACTTAAATCGGATCGCCGACCTGCCGCAGAGCGCCTGGCCGAACTCGAAAAGCTTGATCCCGCCAGTGCCATTCTGACCCTCAAGGTCTGCGATCCGGCCATGGGCTCAGGCCATTTTCTGGTGAGCCTCGTCGATTGGATGGCGGACGCGGTTCTGGAGGCGCAGGTCGAGGCCGAAACGTTGGTCGACTGGGACGACTATGTGACGCCGCTCGCCGCGCGCGTGGCGGAGGTGCGTGCCAAGATCCTTGGAGAAGCCCGAAAGCGCGGCTGGCCGATTGTCGAAGCGCAGCTCGACGATCGGCACGTCGTGCGCCGCATGGTTCTCAAGCGGGTTGTCTACGGCGTTGACAAGAACCCGATGGCGGTTGAGCTGGCCAAGGTCGCGCTCTGGCTGCATTCCTTCACGGTCGGCGCCCCGCTTTCCTTCCTCGATCACCATCTGCGTGCCGGCGACAGCGTTATCGGCGCGTTCGTGCGGCCAACCGTTGATGCGCTGCAGGCGCGCGGCGCGCTGTTCAATCTGGGCCAGATCGCCCGCGTCGAGCAGGTGGCAGGGTTGATGGCTGAGATCGAGGCGACCACGGACAACGATGTGGCGGAAGTCAGCGCCTCCAAGCAGAAGTTCGGTGCGGTCGAGGATGAGAGGTGGCTCGGTTTGTTTGAACAGTCCGGGGCAGTTTTATAAGTGGTTTCTGCCGTCGGTTACGCCTCAACCGGGATTGGCTGCAGCGCATTGAAGTAAGCCTGATCCGGCGTCTGCCGTCCCAGGCTCTGATGTGGCCTCCTGCCGTTGTAAAAGTCCAAGTGCTTTCCGATGGAGGCACGGGCTTCTGGCACGTTGGCGTAGGCCTTCAGGTAGACCTCCTCGTATTTGACGCTCTTCCAGACACGTTCGACGAAGACGTTGTCACGCCAGGCACCCTTGCCGTCCATGCTGATCCGGATGCCGTTGGTGAGCAGCAGACCGGTGAAGGCCGTGCTGGTGAACTGCGAACCCTGATCCGTGTTGAATATCTCTGGCTTGCCGTAGCGGGCAATGGCTTCCTCGACAGCTTCAAGGCAGAAGTCTACATCCATGGTGATCGAAAGCCGCCACGCCAGCACCTTGCGGCTGAACCAGTCGACCACGGCGGTGAGATAGACGAAGCCCCGCGCCATGGGGATGTAAGTGATGTCCATCGCCCAGACTTGGATATCGGCCGTGTCACCGGCAACTTGCGCAGCAGGTAGGAGTAGATCTTGTGGCCGGGCTCCGGTTTCGAGCTGTTGGGGCGGCGATACAGCGCCTCGATGCCCATCTTGCGCATCAGCGTCGCGACATGCAGGCGGCCGACCTGATGGCCTTCGGCCCGCAGAAGCCATTGCAGCATCCTGCTGCCCGCGAACGGGTAATCGAGATGCAACTCATCGATCCGCCGCATCAGCGCCAGATCGGCGGCGCTGGTGGCGCGCGGCAGATAATAGATGCTGCCCCGGCTGATGCCGAGTTCTCTTGCCTGCTTGCTGATCGGGAAGGCGTGCGTCCGGTCGATCATTTTCTTGCGCTCAGCAATCCCGCCTTGGTGAGCGCCGATCCTAAAAAATCATTGGCCAGCGTTAGCTCGCCGATCTTCGCATGCAGCGTCTTCACATCGATGGTCG
>JBOFFB010000530.1:0-11481 GCA_051648385.1 Allobosea sp. | reverse complement strand
ACGCGGGGGATCAGTTTGCGCATCAGCTCGTTCGCCGTTGCCTCGCCCACCGGCACAGCGACCGAAATCGCCATACAGCGCTCGCCGGCCGCGCCATAGCCAGCGCCGATCAGCGCATCGACGGCCTGGTCCATGTCGGCATCCGGCATGATCACCATGTGGTTCTTGGCGCCACCAAAGGCCTGCACGCGCTTGCCGTTGGCACAGCCGCGCCCGTAGATGTACTGGCCGATCGGGGTCGAGCCGACGAAGCCGATGGCCTGGATGTCCGGGTCATCGATGATGGCATCAACCGACACCTTGTCGCCGTTGACGACGTTGAGGATGCCAGGCGGCAGGCCGGCCTCGATCATCAGTTCGGCAAGGCGCATCGGCACGCCGGGGTCACGCTCGGATGGCTTGAGGATGAAGGCGTTGCCGCAGGCGATGGCAGGGCCGAGCTTCCACATCGGGATCATGGCCGGGAAGTTGAACGGCGTGATGCCGGCGACGACGCCGAGCGGCTGGCGCATCGAGTAGATGTCGATCCCTGGCCCAGCGCCATCGGTGTATTCGCCCTTGAGCATGTGGGGTGCACCCACACACATCTCGACGACTTCGACGCCGCGCTGGATGTCGCCCTTGGCATCGGGAATGGTCTTGCCGTGCTCGCGGGCGAGGATATCAGCCAGCTCATTGGTGTTCTGCGCAACGAGATCGAGGAACCTCATCATGATGCGGGCGCGGCGCTGCGGGTTGGTCGCCGCCCAGGCCGGTTGCGCTGCCTTGGCGTTGGCGACTGCTGCTGTGAGTTCAGCCACCGAGGCCAGCGCAACCTTGCCCCGCACTGTTCCATCCATGGGCTGGAACACGTCGGCAAAACGTCCTGAGGTGCCGGCGACATGCTTGCCGCCAATGAAATGGCCATAGGTGATCATGGGGTTCTTCCTCCGGAGACGCTTGCTTGCTGCTTGATCGAGGCGTCTAGCATTGTCATTCTCGCACGGCTAGGTGTAATGCTGATGGCAACCTGTGCGAAAAAGCGGGAGCCGATGAGTATGGAACGCTTCGATTGGGATGATCTGCGCTTTTTTCTGGCCGTGGCAAGGTCCGGTCGGCTGACATCTGCCGCGCGGCGTCTCAATGCTGACCACGCGACCGTGTCGCGGCGTATTTCCTCGCTTGAAACATCGCTGAAAGCCAAACTGTTCGAGCGTCGCCCGCAAGGCTACGCACTGACGCCCCATGGTGAGCGCCTGCTTGCCAAGGCGGAGAGCATGGAGACCGATGCACTGTCGATCCAGAGCGAGATCGGCGGGGCTGACATGGCCCTTTCGGGCGTGGTGCGCGTTGGTGCGCCAGACGGCTTTGGCACCAGTTTTCTTGCGCCCCGCCTCGCCAGGTTCATGGCAGCCTCGCCCGCGCTGGAACTGCAGCTCGTGGCCATGCCGCGCCTGCTCTCGCTCTCCAAGCGCGAGGCGGACGTGGCGATCACACTGGCTCCGCCCAAGGAAGGCAAGATCGTTGCCCGCAAGCTGGTCGACTACCGCCTCGGGCTTTATGCAGCGCCGTCCTATCTGGCAGCCGCACCAGCCATCACGGCAGCAGATGATCTTCATGCCCATGCGGTGATCGGCTATATCGACGACCTGATCTTCACGCCCGAGCTCGACTATCTCGACGAGGTCTCCAAGGGCCTGCGCGCCCGCACCCAATCATCCAACCTCAACGCCCAGATGGCGCTGGCAGCGGCAGGTGGCGGTGTCTGCGTGCTGCCTGGCTTCATGGCGCAGGGCCATCCAGCGTTGGTGCAGGTGCTGCCCCAGAGCGTGACGATCCAGCGTTCGTTCTGGCTCGTGGTCCATGCCGACCTGAAAGACGTGGCGCGCGTGCGCACCACAGTCGATTTCATCGTCAGGGAGACGAAAGCGGCGCGGGCGCTGTTTCAGGGCGACGCGCCGGTGGCGGCGATCGCGGCGGAATAGCGCTGCTCATCGTCATTCCGTGGCAGGCGCAGCCTTGAGCCCGGAACCCATCAGCATCGATGATTGGTCTTTGTCGCGTCTGGGTTCCGGGCTCCGCTCAGCGGCCCCGGAATGACGGCGGTGCGCGGCATTCAGATCCGCCACGGCAGCACCCCTTCCGGCAACCTGTCTGCCAGCCGGTCGAGTAGCAGCATCACAGCGAGAATCACCACGCTGGCGCTGATCGCGACTGCGGCGGCTTCGCCAGCCAATCCGCTTTCCTTGAGGCTGAACAGCACGACGCCGAGCGTTTCGGTGCCGGCCGACCAGAGCAGGGCGGAAACCGTGAGTTCGTTGAAGGCGACAAGGAAAACCAGCAACGCACCCGCAGCGGCGGCAGGCAGCAGGATCGGCGCGACGACAAAGCGCATGAGTTGCCAGAACGTTGCGCCATCGAGCCGGGCCGCCTCCTCGTGATGCGCTTCTATCTGGCCCATGGCAGCGAGCGTCGGCTTCAGCGCGGGCGCAAGAAAGCGCGCCAGATAGGCAAACAGGATAATGAAAACCGTGCCGTAGATGCTGACACCGACCAGTGGCAATGGTTTGAGGAACAGCAAGATGCAGGCAATCGCCAGCACGATGCCGGGCAACGCATAGGGTGTCTCAATCAGCGCCTCGATGTAGGGCCGCGCAACTTTCATGCGGCGTTCGAGCACATAGGCGAACAGGATCGACAACCCGCACAGGATGAAGGCAGCAACCCCGGCCATCAGGAACGAGTTGCGGAAGGCGCGGGTGGTGACATCCTGCCGCATCAGCACTTCGATGAATTTGTCCGGAGTGATGGTGGCAAGGCTGAGCGGCACGCCGAGTGCGGGCCGCAGCGCGTCCCCCAGCAGCGACAGGAAGGGCAGGCCGACCTTGAAGGCCAGCAGGCTCCACAGGGCGATCTCCAGCGGCAAGCGCCATGACCCGAGCGGCGCGAACGGTGTCATGCGCTGTTCGAGGTCGACCTTGCCGATGGTCTTGCGCATCAGGAGCGCGCCAATGATCGTGCCGATGCCCGCGATCAGCGCCACCACCAGCGCCAGTGCCGCCATGTCTGATAGGGCGGACGGCCCGAAACTCGTCAGACGGCGGTAGATCAGCGTCGGCAAGGTCAGGTAGTTGACAGGCATGCCCATCAGCGCCGGTATGCCGAAATTGCCGACGCCAGCCACGAAGGCGAGAAGCCCCGCTGCGACCAGATTTCCGCGCAGCAGCGGAAAAATGATGCGGGTGATGACCTGGAACGTGGACGCCCCCTCGATTTGCGCGGCCTCGATCACCGAGCGCGGCAGGTAACGCAAGCCGGACCAGACGGTGATTGCAACCAGTGGCGCGTGGTGCAGCGCCATGACCAGGATCACCCCGCCCCGACCCATCAGCGGATTGGGCGTGCCTGGTGGCAAGGGTAGTCCAATGGCGGCGAGCACCGGCGAAGCTGGCCCGGCAAGGCTGAGGAATGCCAGCGCAATCACCTGCGGCGCGACCATCAACGAGAACACGAACAGGAAAGCCAGCGCCCGCTTGGCCCTTACATCGGTGACGGCGAGCACCACGGCGAAGCTGCCGCCGAGGCAGAGGGCACCGAGCGCCGAAAGGCTTGCCGTTTCCAGTGTGCGCCATGTGGCGAGGCCAGCGGCGCGGCTGGCGATCTGCTCGTGGATCGAGGCAAGCGAGAATGCGCCGTCCGGAGCCAGCGCCGTGATCAGCAAACGCCCAAGCGGCATGATGCCGAAAAACGCGACCGCCACCAGCAGCAGGACAATCACAAAAACCCCGTCGCGCTCAGAGTGCGACGGGGCGTGTTTTCTGACCATATGGAGGTTGTCGAGCACCGGCGTCCATTCGTCGGGGTCAGGTGCGACCCGTACCCGTCACTGGCCGAAGATGTCGGCAAACCGCTTGCGGCTTGCAGCTTCGCCAGCCAGCGCGGCGACTGGGTCGAATGTCATGAGTTTCAGTGCGTCACGTGCCGGAAAGCCTTCGGGTGGTGCGACGGCTGGGTGGGCCGGAACGTAACCCTGCTTGTGGGCAAGTTCCTGTCCCTCGCGCGACAGCAGGAAGTCGACGAACGCCTTGGCGGCCTCGGGGTTCTTGGTTGTGTTCAGAATTGCAACGGGTTCTGTCACCGCTGAGAGGCCCTCGGTTGGGGTCACGAACTCGACCGGCGCACCCTTGGCTTTCTCGCGAATGGGCATGAAATCGACGATCATGCCGTACATCTTCTCGCCGGTTGCGACTTGCCTCAGAATGTCGCCATTGCCGCCTGCGGCGAGCGCGCCGTTCTTCTGCAGCTGCTCGTAGAAACTCCAGCCACCGGCAAGGTTTCCGGTCAATGTGACGGTGTGGATGAGTGCTGCACCGGATGCGAGTGGCGATGGCATGGCGACCTGGCCCTTGGCCTCCGGCTTGACGAGATCAAGCCAAGAGGTCGGCTTCATGGTGGCGCGGGTGTTGTAGACGATGCCCGTGGTGATCAGCTTGGTCGAGAACCACATCCGCTCCTTGTCATGCAGGGCGGTTGGATAGGCGCTGACATCGGCACCCGTGTGAGCGAGCAGGCGCTTGTCGCGCTTGAGGCCTTCCATGGTGACTGAGTCTGCGATCAGGAGCACGTCGGCCTGTGGCTGGCCAGCGGCGAACTCGGCCTGGAGCTTGGCCATCACACGTGGCGTTCCGTCGCGGACGAAGGAGACATCGACTTTCGGGAATTTCGCCTTGAAGGCATCGATGGTCTGTTGCGCATCGGTGTTGGGCTGGCTGGTGTAGAGCAGGAGCTTGCCTTCCTGCGCGGCGGCAGGGGCGGCTGCAAAGGCTGACACGGCGAAAATCGCAAGGGTCGAGATGAGAAATTGGCGGCTGGTGGCTGGCGTCATGTCTGGCTCCCGATGAAGGCTTGTAGCGCTGCGTCACGCGTAGGCAAAGCCTGTGACAGTTGCATGAAACGGCTGGCATGGCGCATTGGCGCGCGCTGCTTTCAGTTGCCGGACGCACTGTCGTTTCGTTGCCCATTCTAAGGGCTTGTGGAGTCGCAGGCCTTTCGCATAACCTCACTCACAAGGCGCGCGTTCGACGTGCCGGTCATCGGGATGAAGCCAAGGAGAATACCCACATGAAGTCTGTCCGTCGTTTTGCGACGGGTGTTGCACTTGCAGCTGTCGCGACCGTCTGGTCCGCAGGTGCGCACGCCCAGGAAACTGTCACCGTCTGGTTCACCAAAGGCTTCTACAAAGCCGAGGATGACGCGCTTAACGCCGTCATCGACAAGTATCAGAAGGCCACGGGGGTCAAGGTCGACCTCTCTCTCTATTCCACCGAGGATTGCATCACCAAGTCCGTCGGAGCGGTCGAAGCCAAGACCCCGCCAGATGTCGGCTATTGCACCACCTATGATTTCCGCACCACCGGCAAATGGGCCGTCGAGGGCCGCCTCGACAATCTCAATGACCTGGTGGCACCGATGAAGGCCGCCTTTGTGCCGGACGCGCTGGAAACGACGCTCCTGTTCGGC
Source organism: Allobosea sp. (assembly GCA_051648385.1). Taxonomy (GTDB): domain Bacteria; phylum Pseudomonadota; class Alphaproteobacteria; order Rhizobiales; family Beijerinckiaceae; genus Allobosea. Next base: position 5,982 of record JBOFFB010000530.1, on the reverse strand, counting down.
CCCGATGGCAAGAAGGCCTATTATGCCATGCCGGTGCAGCGCCAGACCATGCACATGAACTACTGGCGCGACATGCTGGCCGACGCTGGATTCAAGGAAAGCGACATTCCCGAAACCTGGGCCGAGCACTGGAATTTCTGGTGCGACAAGGTGCAACCAGCGCTGCGCGCCAAGGGTCAGCGCGTCTTCGCAATCGGGCACCCGATGGGCGTTGCCGCTTCCGACACGTTCTATTCTTTCTTGATGACGGCTGCCGCCTACCAGGTCAAAGTCGTCGACGAGAATGGCAAGATTGTGCTTGGCCAACCCGCCAACCGAGCTGGCATGATCGAGGCGCTGAAGTTCTACACCTCGATTTTCAACAAGGGTTGCACACCGCCATCATCGGTCAACTGGCTTGATCCGGACAATAACGTGGCTTTCCACGGCAAGCAGATCGTGATGACGCATAACGCCACGATCTCGATCGCAGGCAAGCATCTTGACGACAGCAACAATGCGGCGCTGACACCTGCGCAGCGTGCCGAGGCAAAGAAAAACTATGAGGAACTGATCGTCACCCGCAAGTGGCCACAAGGCCCGAAGGGTAACACCATTCCTAACCTTGCTGCCACGAAGACAGCCGTGGTCTTCGCTGACGCCAAGAACAAGAGGCGTGGCCGCGAGTTCATGAACTTCCTGATGCAGGAAGAGAGCCTGCGTGCATTTACCGAAGGTTCTGCTGGCCGTTGGTATCCAACAACCGTTGCATCGACAAAAAGCACGTTCTGGCAGGCTGACATCCACCGTCGTACGGTTCACCAGCAGTTCTCGGAAGGCACCGTGCCGTTCGACTTTGTCTACAACTGGAAGTTTACTGCCGTGAACGCGGAAAACGTCTGGGCCAAGGCGTTGCAGCGTATGATTCAGGACAAGATCACACCTGAGGTCGCCGTTGACGAAATGATCAAGCGCATCACGGAAATTGCCGGCTGATCCTTAGCAACCTGCCGGCGGGGGCGTTCTCCCGCCGGCACCACCATCACCGCTTGACCGGCAGACACGATGACCGCAGCCACTGCCAGCTTTGACATGGCCAGCCTGACGCCGAAACGGCGCTGGTATGACGACCCCATGAAGCTGTGGGGCGTCTTGATGCTCATCCCCTATGGCCTCGTCTTCCTGGTGCTTGTCACCTATCCGGTGGCGTACGGCATCTATCTCGGCATGAAGCCGCAATCCTATGTCGAGCTGTTTCGCGACCCGGCCTTTGGCATTGCGGCATGGAACACGGTCCTTTTCCTGCTGATCGGCGTCAATCTGAAGTTCGTGATCGCGCTGGCACTGTCTGGCTTCTTCATGGCCCAGCGAGCCTGGGTGAAGGCCCTGCTCGTGATATTTCTCTTGCCATGGGCCATGCCATCCATTCCGACCATCCTGTCGGTTCGCTTCCTGCTCAACCCGGAATGGGGTTTGATCAATGCGCAGCTGTTCAAGTGGTTCCAGATCGACGGGCCCAACTGGCTGAACGATCCGCAAATCGCTTTTGGCGCGGCCATCTTCATGCACATCTGGAAGTCGTTGCCATTCTGGACACTGATCCTGATCACCGGGCGAATGGCGATCCCAAAAGATTTGTATGAGGCGGCTGAGGTCGATGGTGCTTCGGGCTGGCAGCTATTCCGCTACATCACCTGGCCCTCGCTGGCCGCGCTGTACTTGACCTCCACCATCCTGTCGATGATCTGGACGCTGGGTGACTTCAACAGCGTCTTCCTTCTGACAGGCGGCGGGCCTGGCGACCGCACCCATGTGCTGGCCACGCTCGGCATCCGCTATCTGCGCATCGACAAGCTCGATCTCGGCATCGCGGCCATCATCACCGCCATGCCCTTTGTGCTGCCGCTGGTCTTCATCATGGTCAAGCGCCTGTCGCGCGGCCCTCAAGACACGTGAAAGCCTGCACATGAACAGCCGCCGCATCTGGGACGATGTCCGTCTCTTCCTCATCGCGATCCCTGTCCTGCTCTGGACGCTGATCCCGATCTACCACCTCTTCGTGCTGTCGATCTCGAACGAGAAGGCGATGCTGGAGGGCAAGTTCTGGCCGGATGAGCCGACGCTGCAGAACTACCGCATCGTGCTCAACCAGCAGCATTACTACCTCAACAACTTCTGGCTGCAGCTGTTCAACAGCTTCCTCGTGGCGGCTGCCGTCGGCATCATCACGCTGTTTGTCGCCACATTGGCCGCATTTTCCATCAGTCGGCTGCGCACGCCGGGTGGCCGCACCATCATGAATCTGGCACTCGCCACCTATCTCATCCCCGCCGCATTTCTGGCCGTGCCAATGTACAAGTCGATGGGCAGTTATGGCTTGCTCAACAGCAAATGGGCGCTGATCCTGGCCATGGTGGCGCTGGCCTCGCCGTATGCCATCTGGGTGCTGAAGCAGGCCTCCGACAAGCTGCCAGCCGAACTTGACGAAGCTGCAGTCATCGATGGTGCCAGCCCGCTGCAGATCTTCCGCCTGGTGTACCTGCCGCTGATGGCCCCTTCCATGGTGGCAATCGGTGTCTATGCGCTCCTGCTGGCGTGGAACGAGTATCTCTACGCTTTCCTGCTGCTCTCGAATGAGAAGCAGCTCACCCTTGCCGTGGCGCTTGGCCAGTTCCTCGGAGCTGATGACAGCCCATGGAACATCCTGATGGCGACCGGCATGATCTATGCCCTGCCGCCGATGGTGATCTATTACACCTTCCGCAAGTATATGGTGTCCGGCTTGACAGCGGGTGCGGTGAAGAGCTGAGCGTCATCCGTCAGTGTGAGCGCAGCGAAGCAATCCAGCCATTCCGTATCGCAGTTCTGGATTGTTTCGCTGCACTCGCAATGACAAGATTCGGCGAAGAGCCCCGTTGGTCGGGGACGTTGCGCAACAGAGATCGACAGGCTACCCATGACCTCCAAACTCGACCAACTCGCGAAGATGACCACGATCGTTGCCGACACTGGCGACATCGAGGCCGTGCGGCGGCTGAAACCCGTTGACTGCACCACCAATCCTACGCTCATCCTCAAAGCGGTCGAGATGCCGGCCTATGCCGATCTGGTCAACGAGGCGGTGCATTGGGGCAAGGCGCGCGGCGGCACGAAGGCTGCGCGCGTCAATGCTGTCTGTGACCGGCTTGCCGTCACCTTCGGTACGGAGTTGACCAAGCTGGTGCCGGGCCGGGTTTCAACCGAAGTCGACGCTGACCTCTCTTTCGACACTCGCGCCAGTATTGCCAAGGGCAGGGCGCTGATTTCGGACTATGCCGCGCGCGGCGTCGACCGTTCGCGCATTCTGATCAAGGTTGCTGCCACCTGGGAGGGCATCCGCGCGGCCGAGGTGCTCCAGAAAGATGGCATCGATTGCAATTTGACGCTTCTGTTCAGCGAGGCGCAGGCGATGGCTTGTGGAGACGCCAACGTGTTCCTGATTTCGCCTTTTGTCGGGCGCATCCTCGATTGGCACGTCAAATCTGGCGGTGGGCCCTACACGTCTGAGACTGATCCGGGCGTTGTGTCGGTGCGCGCCATCCATGCTGATTACAAGGCGCGCGGTATCGATACTGTGGTGATGGGGGCATCCTTCCGCAATATCGGAGAGATCGAGGCGTTGGCAGGCTGCGACCGGTTGACGATATCGCCTGCGCTGCTTGACGAACTGGCAAAAGCCGAGGGCAAGCTCACCCGTGCGCTGTCTCCCACCGGGAACCCGCCAGCAAAGCCGCGCAGCAAGCTCAGCGAAAAGGCCTTCCGCCTGTTGATGAACGAGGACGCGATGGCGACCGAGAAACTGTCCGAAGGCATCCGCGGCTTTGTCAAGGATCTGCGCAGCCTTCGCAAGCTTGTAGCGGCGCGCCTTCAGGTATGACCGCTGGCTTTACGGGCGTTTTGCGTTGCCTATGATGAAAAGCAAGCGCGCCCGCTGAGAGACGCACGCAATGACCTTTGGAGGATACATGACCACGCCGATCAACCGCCGCCGGGCGCTCGCCGGGCTTGCTGCCGCCAGCATCTTGTCTCCTGCCGTGCTGAGGGCGCAAAGCTTCCCCGGCAATCGCACGATCAAGCTGGTCGTGCCCTTCCCGCCGGCGGGTGCGACTGACATCATCGCGCGGCTTTGGGCGGAGAAGATCGGCCAGATCTGGGGCAGCAATCTCGTGGTCGAGAACAAGCCCGGTGCTGGTGGCAACATCGGTGCCGAACAGGTGGCGCGCGGCGAGCAGGATGGCTCTCAGCTGCTCATCGTCTCGGTCGGCATGGCCACCAACCAGTTCCTTTACCCGAAACTCAATTATGATCCGGTGGCCGATTTCAAGCCCGTCAGCTTGCTGGCGCTGGTGCCGAACCTGCTGGTCGTTGGCAACCATGTGCAGGCGAAGACCGTGCCCGAGCTGATAGCCTTTGCAAAAGCCAATCCCGGCAAACTGACCTATGGCTCGTCCGGTATCGGCACTTCGGTGCATCTCTCGGGCGAGCTGTTCAAGAAGCTGACCGGGACCGACATGGTACACTTGCCCTATCGCGGCACGGCTCAGGCGACGCAGGACCTCATTGGCGGGCGTATCGATCTGATCTTTGACAACATTACCCAGGCCATGGGCCATGTGCGCGGCGGCTCGATCCGCGCGCTTGGTATCACCACGGCCAAACGCTCGCCGGTCGCGCCGGAATTCGCGCCGGTGGCCGAAAGCGTGCCAGGTTTCGACGTCTCGTCTTGGTTTTCACTCTTCGCGCCGAAGGGTACGCCGGATGACGTGATGGCGAAGTTGCACGCCGACACGGTCAAGGTGATGGCGGATGCGACCGTGAAGGAACGCATGGCAACATTGGGAGCCGAAATCGTGGCCTCGACACCCACCGAGTTGGCGAGCTTTCTCAAGTCCGAGATGGCCAAGTGGGGTGGCTTGATCCGGGATCAGAAGATCACGACGGGCTGAACGAAAACGGCGGCCCAAGAGCCGCCGTGTTCGAAAACCTCTCGCCACGACGTGTGGGTCAGTTCAGCTTCGACTTCACGTCGCCAAGGCTCTTTGCGAGGAGATCAGCACCGGCTTTGCCCGTCATCTGGCTGCGCAACACTTGTTCCGCAGCCTTGGTGGCAGCGTCGGCTGCGGCGGCGCGCACATCAGCTGAAGCCTGAGCCTCTGCCTGAGCTATCTTGAGTTCGGCGGTCTTGGTGCGGCGCGTGATGAAGTCATTCATCTTGACCTCCGCATCCTTGGCCAGGCGATCGGCTTCGTCTTTTGCGGCAGCGATGATCGCATCGGCCTCGGCTTCGGCAGCCTTGCGCTTCGCTTCGTACTCGGCGAGCAGCTTCTGCGCATCCTCACGAAGTTTCTTGGCTTCAGCGAGTTCGGCAGCGATTTTCTCGCCGCGCGAATCAAGCGCCTGCAGAATGGTGTTGTGGACGCCGAACTTCACCAGAATGGCGAAGAAAATGACGAGGCCGACGGCGCTCCACAGATAGGTGTTGGCGAGCATCGTGTCCTCCTCAGGCTTTCATCGCGGCTTCGAGGGCCACATCGAGATCCCCTTTGGAAGGAGCAACCCCGCCGAGACGCTGGACGATGGCCGAGGCAGCTTCAGCCGCGATGCTTTCGACATTGGCCATGGCCTTTGTCTTGGTCGCCGCGATCTGGACTTCCGCGGCGGCCAGCCTGGCAGCAAGATCACCTTCAAGCGATTTGCGACGGACTTCAGCAGCGGCATTGACCTCATCGCGTCTTGCCTGGGCAATCGCCTGTGCCTTGGCTTTCGCCTCGGCAAGCGACTTCTCATAGGCAAGGCCAGCTTCTTCGGCCTTGGCCTTGGCAGCAGCGGCTTCGTCAAGGTCCTTGGCGATGCGCGATGCGCGACCTTCGATCACCTCGGTCAGGCGGGGAGCGAAAACCTTGGAGACCAGCCAGTAGAGCAAGCCAAAGAAAATCGCCAGCCACAGGAGCTGCGAGGCAAAGG